>NZ_FOIF01000046.1 GCF_900111575.1 Anaerobranca gottschalkii DSM 13577
TTCAGAAGTAGCAGCTTAAAAATAAATCCACCAATAAAATTAGCTACTTTTATTTGTCATGCCCAAAATTAATATTTCTTTAATAAAAAAAGAACTCAATAGTTATGGTTAACTTCTAAAAAGTCCCACAACTAGCGAGTTCTTTTTATTCATGAGCTAAAATTGTAAAATTAGCTATTTCCCGACAATCCCTTTTTATATTAAATTACATTCCCTTTGACCATTTTACCGGTTTTCTAAAGCCCCAGATCATATAACCCAAAACAAGGCCTAAGGCTAACATTAAAAACATCATTAAAATAGTTACACCGAGGCTTACTTCTCCCTTAAATGAAAAACCTTTATTGCTAATATCTTCTAAAAGGACGAATTTACTCCAATGGTTTACCCTTGTGTGTACTAGTCCTTTTACTTCATCTATCTCTGACTCAACTTTTTCCCACTCTTTGGTATTCTCGTTGTACCAGTATAAAGCTACCCGGTCTATATTTTGGACTAAAGTAGGATCAAAGGTAAGGGATTTTATCACTTCTCCATTAAAATTTTCGATGATTTCACCATCTACCATTAGTTTGAATTCATAGACAGGGCTAAGGACTCTGAAGTTTTCAGAGATTGGAAGATTTAACTTGTTAACTATAATAGTGAAGTTGGTATAATTGGTTATTCCCTTTTCAGCAAAGGTTTTATCAAGTAATTCCCTAGAGATCTTTACAGTTATTCTATCATCTAATAATTGAATATAGTCATCTTTGAAAAAAATAGTCCTAGGTAGTTCAAAGGATTGTTTATTATCAGTTATCTTGAAAGTAGTATCTATTAGCTTTTCTTCTGGTATAGGTAAAACTGTAACTTCAATATTTACTTGATGGCCTCCATCTTCTGAAACACCGGTTATTGTTGCATTTCCTAACCCAACAGCGAAGAAATTACCGTTATCTATTTTAACAATTTTACTATCACTGCTAGACCAATTAACCTTTTTATTAGTGGCATTTTTAGGTGTGAACTGTAACTCTGGAGTGAAGGTATCCCCTAACATAATCTCTATTTTGGAATTAACAGCCTTTATTCCTTGTAATGGCATTTCGCTGACAACTGAAATTTTAAATTCAGCCTTTTTCCCACCATCTTCAGTAGTAACAGTTACAGTAGCTTCCCCTAATGAATTAGCAGTTACTTTACCATTTTGATCAATTGATAAAACAGAAGGATTACTAGAGGCCCAACTTACTTTCTTATTACTAGCATTGGCAGGGGTAATAGCAGCTGTTAACTGTTGGGTTTCACCTATAAGCATTTTAGATTCACCTTGGATACTCACCCCTGTTACCGGTGCCTTAACGGTCACCGTTGCCGTTGCCACCCTATTTCCTGCTAAGGTTCTAGTATTGATTGTAGCTGTCCCTGGACCTACTGCTCTGACATTACCGTTTTGATCGACGGTAGCAACATTTCTATTGGTAGATGACCATTCTACCCTTTTATCAGTGGCATTATTAGGAAAAACAGTAGCAGTTAACCTTTCACTTTCCCCAACATTTAAACTCAAAGAGTTCTTGTTGAGGGTGACCCTTTCAGGTGCAACGTAACGGGAAGTTGTGATACTACCAGGGATTGTAGAAATCCGATTAGATGGAACAGAAACTATACCATCAACACTTAAAACTATATCACTTAATGTTATATTACTACTTCCAGCTCCAATAATTTCAAACTTAAAGGATAAAAGTGTGCCATTTTTATTGATATTGGGTTGAATGGAAGCAGCAGAAACCCTTATACTGCTACCAACTATATTTGATAAAATATTATAACCGGATGATAAGGGCCCGGCACTATGGTAACTACTTCCTTGTAATACTGGTTTTAGTATTGATGAATTATAGTTTAAATTAAATTGATAACCGGAAATACCGTCAACACCAAAACCGGTGAAATTCTCAATATTTATATTAACAGTTATGGTATTACCTACATGACCTTGATTTGGCATAGAAACTCTTAGCCTTCCAGCACTTTGGGCTTCTACTGATAGAGAAAAGGATAAATTAACTAATATTACCCCAATTAATAGTATGTAAAATGTTTGCTTTAACCCTTTCATAAGTCCACCTCTCCTAGTCTAATTTAATTATTTCTTCTCCTATCTTTTTCTCAAATTATATTATTCTACATATAACGACAGAAATCCTTTAATTTAAGTACATAAATTATTTACTTTCTACAAAATATATTAAGGAATATATAGGAAGGAGTTGTTGAAATGTCTAGAAAAACCAATGTAGCCAGTGGCGGTATCCTTGGATGGATAGAAAAGGTAGGTAATAAACTACCGCATCCTATTACCCTTTTCTTTCTATTATCAATACTAACATTAGTCCTTTCCTGGTTTGTCAGTTACCTAGGGGTTTCTGTAATTCATCCAGTGACAGGGGAAACTGTCCAAGCTGTAAACCTTCTTTCTAGGGAGGGTGTTCAATCTGTTTTTAGCAGGGCAGTAAGTAACTTCACCGGTTTTGCACCATTAGGTACTGTTTTAGTGGCAATGTTAGGTGTTGGTGTTGCCGATAGAACTGGATTAATTAAAGCCTTGCTTAAACTCTTGGTTTTAGGGGCACCTGATCGCTTAATAACCGCTGCCGTTGTCTTCGCTGGAATAATGTCCAATGTCGCTTCAGATGCAGGTTATGTAGTGCTAGTACCCTTAGGAGCTATTATCTTTGCTGTTAAGGGAAGACATCCTTTAGCTGGTTTAGCTGCTGCCTTTGCAGGGGTATCGGGAGGATTTAGCGCAAATCTACTTTTATCAACTTTAGATCCTTTGTTAGCCGGTTTAACAGCTGAATCTGCAAGGATCCTTGACCCTAATTACTCAGTGCCACCAACAGTAAATTGGTATTTTATGATCGCATCTACTTTCTTAATAACCCTTGTTGGAACTTGGGTTACTGAAAGGATTATTGCCCCTAGATTAGGGAAGTATGAAGGTGAACATATAGACAATTTAGAATATATTACTAAGGAAGAAAAAAGAGGCTTGTTAAGGGCATTAATAGCTTTACTATTAACTGTAGCTTTCTTTGCCTTCCTAACTGTACCGGAAAATGGTATTTTGCGGAATGAACAAGGTCAGTTAATCCAAGGTGTTACTCCCTTCGTCCAAAGTATGGTTCCAATAATTGCACTGTTGTTCTTCATTCCAGGTATTGCCTTTGGAATTGCTGTAGGAACAGTAAAAGATAACAATGATGTAGCTACTTATTTATCAAAATCCATGGCTGAAATGGGTGGATATATCGCCTTAGCCTTTGTTGCTGGTCAATTTGTAGCTTATTTCAACTGGTCTAACATCGGTACTATTTTAGCGGTATCCGGTGCAGAGTTTTTACAGACTATTAACTTAACTGGTATCCCTTTAATTATTATGTTTGTAATCGTAACAGGTTTTATCAATTTGTTCTTAGGTAGTGCTTCAGCAAAATGGGCTATTATGGCACCGGTTTTTGTTCCATTATTCATGCAACTTGGATATGCTCCAGAGTTTACTCAATTAGCATATCGGATTGGCGATTCAGTAACTAATATAATTTCCCCACTAATGCCCTATTTTGCAATAATTATCGCTTTCGCTGAAAAATATGATAAAAATGTGGGAATTGGAACTTTAATTTCTACAATGTTACCATATTCTATAGCTTTCCTTATAACTTGGACATTAATGTTGATAGTTTGGTTCTACCTCTTACTACCTATAGGTCCTGGGGGAAGTATCTTCCTATAATAATAAAAGCGCCGAAAGGCGCTTTTATATTATTATTTGATTTTTCATTACAAAGTTATAGAAGTCTTTATTGCCATTAGCTCCACAATATATCATAACTGGGATAAGTCCTACAAAAAAAGTAGCTATTATTATCAGAGTCATAAATACTGCTTTTCCTGTCATTCCCTTTTTATAATACCAGAAAACACTTTTGAAGAAAGCATTCCAATTCCATCCACTCTTACGTAAAACCTTCTTTTTACTCCTCATACTAGTCCCCCCCAAAAAAGATCCTATATCTATTATAACTACTAAAGTCCTATTTTACAAGAAAAAAGATTCGACAAGTTCCGACAAAAGTCCTAAAAAGTATCTTTTAAGGGGGACTCGGCCTTTTAATTTATAGTAATTATGTCCTGTACATTTACATTCTGTTCACTAACGCCTTTTTGCAAAATTTGTAAGAGAGGTTTAACTGTATCTAAAGATGTTAGTACTTTAACGGAGGCTTCTACTGCCCTACGGCGAATTCGAAAGCCATCCCGTCCACTGTCTTTCCCTTTTGTTGGTGTATTGATAACTAGATCAACCATTCCACTAGTTATAAAATCTAAAATATTAGGAATTCCTTCATTGATTTTTTTTATTTTTGTAACCTTAATACCATTCTTATTTAAGAACTCCGCTGTCCCTGCTGTTCCATAAATTTCAAAACCTAATTCTGTAAAATTTTTAGCTATCGGAAGAAATTCTTCTTTATCTTGATCTTTCAATGTTACTAAAATCCTCTTATTCTTAAAGGGAAACTCCATCCCTGCTGCCACTATACCTTTAAACATCCCTTCTTCAAAGGTTTTTCCAATACCCAAAACTTCCCCTGTAGACTTCATCTCAGGACCTAAACTCACTTCAGCCATAGGGAGCTTTTCTGTAGAAAATACCGGAACTTTGACAGTGAAGAAGTTCCTTTTAGGATAAATCCCAGTACCATACCCCATATCCTTTAATTTTTCCCCTAACATAACCCTAGTGGCTAATTTCACCACTGGGATATTAGTAACTTTACTAATATATGGTACCGTTCTGCTGGAGCGAGGATTTACTTCAATGACATATAATTCATTCATATATTCCACAAACTGAATATTGATCATTCCCAAAACTTGTAGTTCTTTTGCTATTTTAATTGTATAGTTAAGGATTTTCTCTTCCATTTCCTTTGAAATCCCACCATGGGGATATCTAGTAATACTATCTCCTGAATGTACCCCAGCCCTTTCTAAATGTTCCATAATTCCTGGTATTAAGATATTTTCTCCATCCCATATTCCATCTACTTCCAGTTCCTTGCCCAGTAGATACTGGTCAATCAGAACTGGATTTTTTTTGTCCCTATGAAATGCAGCTTGTAGGTATTTCTTTAGCTCTGATTGATTAGAGGCGATTTCCATCCCCTGTCCCCCTAATACATAAGAGGGCCGAACAAGTAAAGGATAACGGATTTTTTTAGCTTCCTCTAACCCTTCTTCAACACTCCATACCCCTTTTCCCATTGGTTTAGGAAGATTCAGCCTTTCCATCATTTGATCGAACTTTTTCCTGTCTTCAGCAATATCAATTTGTTCTGGTTGTGTTCCTAAAATAGGGATTCCCATCCCACCTAAAAAGTTCGCTAATTTTATCGCCGTTTGTCCCCCGAATTGAAGAATAACTCCATCGGGTCTTTCTTTTTCTATGATATTTAAAACATCTTCTTCTGTCAGAGGTTCAAAGTACAATTTATCGGCAATATTAAAATCTGTACTTACCGTTTCTGGATTATTATTGACCATTATTGTTTCAATACCCAGTTCTTTTAATGCTAAAACACTGTGTACACAACAGTAGTCAAATTCAATACCTTGTCCAATTCTGATGGGACCTGACCCGATGACCATCACCTTTTTCCTTTGGGAAACCTCAACTTCATCCTCTTCATCATATGTGGAATAATAGTAAGGAGATACAGCGACAAATTCACCACCACAGGTATCCACCATTTTATAAACCGGTGTTATTTTGTATTTTTTCCGTAAATTATAAATATCTTGGGGATTTACTCCCATTAACTGGGCGATTCCCTTATCAGAAAACCCTTTTTGTTTTAAAAGTTTAAGTTTATCTGGGAAAAGTTCTTCTAATTTTAGTTCCTTTAAACTCTCTTCTTCAAGGACAATATCTTTAATTTTTTCTAGAAAAAAGATATCTATTCCTGTAATTTCCGAGACTTTATCTACCCTGTAATTCCTTCTAAGAATTTCTGCTATGTGGAATATCCGTAGGTCATCGGGAGTTTTAATTCTTTCTTTAAGTTCTTCTATCGTCAACTCCTTTGAATTTCCCCTTTGGAGGGTATATTGTCCTATTTCAAGGGAGCGTATACCTTTTAAGAAAGCTCCTTCAAAGTTACTGCCAATTGCCATGATTTCTCCCGTTGCCATCATTTTTGTCCCTAAATTCCTACTAACACCTCTAAACTTCTCAAAGGGCCATTTAGGAATTTTTATAACTACGTAATCTAAGGTAGGTTCGAAACAAGCATAAGTTTTACCAGTGACGTCATTAAGTATTTCATCTAATCTATATCCTAAAGCAATTTTAGCTGCTACCTTAGCGATAGGATATCCCGTCGCTTTAGAAGCTAAGGCTGAAGAACGGCTTATCCTAGGATTGATCTCTATTACAACATATTCACTCTTTTGGGGATGTAAAGCAAATTGAACATTACATCCACCTACTACCCCGATTGTATTGATAATATCTATAGCTGCACTTCTTAACATTTGATACTCTTTATCTGACAAGGTTTGGGAAGGAGCTACTACTATACTATCTCCGGTATGGACACCGACAGGATCGATATTTTCCATATTACATACAGTGATACAATTTCCATCTCCATCCCTAATCACTTCATATTCAATTTCCTTCCATCCTTTTATGGACCTTTCTATCAAAACTTGCCCTACTCTACTTAACTGTAATCCTTGGGCTAAAATTTCCTTTAGACTTTCTCTATTTTCTGCTATTCCTCCCCCAGTTCCTCCTAGGGTATAGGCTGGGCGAACAACTACAGGATAGCCAATGGAATCTGCAAATTCCAAACCTTCCTGTATGTCTTTGACAATCTTCCCTTCAACCACCGGTTGGTTAATTTTCTCCATCAGCCCTTGAAATTTTTCCCGATCTTCACCATCTTTAATAGATTGGATAGGAGTGCCAATTACCCGGACATTGTGTTTTTCTAAAATCCCTTTATCATGGAGTTCTACAACTAGATTTAAACCTGTTTGCCCTCCCATTGCCCCTAAAAGGGAATCTGGTTTTTCCTTTTCGATAACTTTTTCCACAAAGGCTGGGGTAAGGGGTTCAATATATACTTTATCTGCTATCTCTTTATCTGTCATAATAGTGGCTGGGTTGCTATTGATTAGGACAACTTCTACTCCCTCTTCCTTTAAAGCTCTACAAGCTTGGGCTCCTCCATAATCAAATTCTGCCCCTTGCCCAATAATGATAGGTCCTGATCCTATTACCAATACTTTCTTTATGCTGTAATCCCTTGGCATTTTTTCCACTCCTTTGTCATTTGGATAAATTGGTCAAAGAGGTAAGCATTTTCCTGTGGCCCCGGTGAAGCTTCAGGGTGAAATTGCACACTAAAAATCGGAAGAAATTTGTGTCTTATCCCTTCTATAGTCTGATCATTTAAATTAATATGGCTCACTAAGACATCTGGGGGGAGGCTGTCCTTTTTAACTACATAACCGTGATTTTGTGAGGTTATACCAATTTTATTTGTAAGTAGATTTTTAACAGGATGATTACAACCCCGATGTCCAAATTTCAACTTTTCCGTATCTCCCCCTAAACTCAAGGCTAACAATTGATGTCCAAGGCAAATTCCAAATATGGGCTTTTTCCCTATAAGTCCTTTAATTGTCTTTAATATTTCCGGTAGATCTTTAGGATCTCCAGGACCATTAGAGAGTAATATACCATCGGGATTAGAATTTAAAATTTCTTCAGCCTTTGAAAAGGCGGGGAAAACGGTAATACTACAACCCCTTTCAGTTAATGTGGATAGTATCGATTTTTTTACACCAAAATCCAACACTGCAATATGCTGCCCGTTTCCTGGGATATTATAGATTTCCTTTGTTGTCACCTGTTCAACTACATTAGTATTTTGAAAGGAATTAAATTTATTTTTTATTTGAGCTGGTGTTAAATCTCTGACTGTGATAATTCCCTTCATAGTACCATAACTACGGATAATTCTAGTAACAGCCCTTGTATCAATTCCTTCAATGGCCATAATACTATGTTGTTTTAGAAAACCTTCTAACTCCATTTCACATGCCCAATGGTTAGGTTTGTTGGCCTTTTCTTTAACAATAAAGCCCTTTACCTTGGGAGAAGATGATTCCATATCATTTAAATTGATACCATAGTTACCTATTAAAGGGTAAGTCATTGTTACAATTTGTCCAGTATAGGAGGGGTCTGTCAATACCTCTTGATAACCGGTCATCCCTGTATTGAATACCACTTCTCCCACCGTTTCTTTTATTGATCCAAATCCTTTACCATAAAAAATAGCTCCATTTTCTAAGATCAATGCTGCTTTCATTTTTTCACCCTTTCTTTAAGTTTTACCTTTAAACCCTTTAATTTAGCCCCATAAAAAAAGAGCAATAGCAAGAAGACTGAATAATCTTCTTTCCATTGCTCTTATTACATCTATTAATTGTAGGCATAGCAAATAAAAGTAGTTTAACATCGTCATTCTCCTTTCTGGCCTCACGGGACCAATTTAAAGGGTATCGGCGTTTTTAATATAGTAGCATAGGTAAAAAATGTTGTCAATATCGATTTATTGGTTTTATTTATCTTTTATTGGTATTTGAATCACATTTCTAGGTGGAAGTTCCCTAGGGACTAGAGTAACATATCTTTGCAAGGCTTGAGGGAGTTTCACTTCTCTCTTTTCATCCCCTAGGTTAAAGATAAAGAGTTCTTTTCCCTGTTCAGTTTTAACTTCTATATAAACCAAGGAGTCTATTACTATTTCTAAAATCTTTGCATTTTTATATTTAAAAGTCGATAAGTATAGGTCTAGCTGTGTTTCATCGTATTCTCCGATGTTGTCAGAGGTGAAGATCAAGCCCCCTAGAAGGATGTTTAAATATAGTAAAACCTTTCTTTCATTTAATGTCATTTTTTGATTTCCTTCTCTGATTATAAAGACATCGGGGTCATTTTTAAAAACCCTGTTGTTAAGCCATCTTCTCCATAAGGTATTTTGTAGGGAGTTTATAGTAGATATCCTTTCTTTATAGTGGATAGCTTTTAAAAATCTATCTTCCCAGGTTAACCCTACATCTGGTCCTATTCGACAATAATCCACTAAATTATAGGAAGAAGATAGGGGAACGCCACAACCTAGAAGTAATTTATCTTTACCACACTCCCTTAAAAATTCCATGGCATCTTGCATCATTTCCCCCTTTGTTTTCCCTTTATATTTTAATAGTGTTACTGCATAGAGGAAATCTAATTTAACCATATCGTAATTCCATTTGTGGAAAACCGTGGAAAATACTTCCCTTAAATATTCCTGAACTTGAGGGTTATAAAAATCTAGGGCGTAGAAAAAGCCTCCCCAAAGGGGGTTAAAACCAGCGACTATTGGCTTTCCTTTTCTATCTTTAGCGACCCAATTATAATGTTTTTGGTAGATTCTAGATTTTTTATTACAAACAAAGGGGGCTATCCAAATACCAGCCTTATAACCTTTTTCTGCGATTTTATCCCTGATGTATTTCATGCCATTGGGAAATTTATCATTAACTTCAAGCCAATCCCCTACCTGTTGTTGGTAACCATCATCTATTTGAAAAATATCAATAGGAACTTTCCCTTTAGAGAAATTTTCTAGATTCTCTAAAATTATTTTTTCTGAGATAGATGTATAGTAATTATACCAACTGGTCCAACCAAAGACCCTTTCTCCTCCCTTTAAAGGATACCCTAAAATATTAAAATAATTAGAGAATACCTCTTCTTCCTTGCCTTCTAAAATAGTAAACTTTAAAGTCAAAATTCCAGAACCTTTAGTTAAACCACAAGCATCTTTGGAAATTCGGATTTTATTTTCTTTAGGGTAATAACTAATTTTGATATAGCCATCCCTTTCCTGTAATCCTCCAAAAAATAGGTAGTTATTCTCCTTTCTCAGATAAGAGTAAGACCAACTATTTAAAGAATTTTTATAATCTGTAAACCGATAATCTCCATAACTTCCTAATAAAAAGTTAAATAAAGGATTTAGGGAAGGATTTTTGTCATAAATACTCCATTCCCTTGTTTCAGTCCAGGTTTGCCAACCATTTAATAAAACTCTATCTTCTTTAGAAAAAGAGTGGGGAATTTCTACATAAAAATCTAAAAGGGTAAATTCTTCATTAAAGGTCAATAGGGCACAGTATTCTTGTAGATCTTTGTCCCCTTTAGTAAAACTCAAACGGAGGATATCAGTGGTAATCCTTTGTCCTAACGATAATTTTTCCCTTTTTACCCTATCTGTATAACGATATACTAAATTTAACTCCATTTTCCTCCCCCCTATTTTAATGGCTCTATTAAAAAGGCCACTTTATACCGTGTATTTTTATGGAGTTTATACTCTTGGTGTAATGCTGCCATACCAGGGAGATCTCCACCAACTCCCCTCTGTTTATGGTCAATATTCAAGGTGATATTAGCTGAAAACTTCAGTTTATGGATGTGGGTAGCTTTTTCCAAGTCTTCTAAGGTAAAAGGCCATCCACTAAAATTTAGGAATTCCCCTGTTTTATCCCAGATTTTAAATCCCTGTCCCCTTTCATCAAAAACCTCTAACCAGCGGACCTCTGTTCTATTGCCATTTTCTTGAGGTCGCATATACAAATGGTATAGCCCGGTTATATCCCCTATATGGACCCCTGTCTTTGCTCCGTGATTTCTATCAATATAATTTTCATGGGGACCTTTACCAAACCATTTAAATCGGTTAAAGTTCCCTTTAATTTCAGTGGTAAATCCTAGGCGGAACATCTCCTTTTTACTTACCAATTCATTACTTATTTCCACAGCACCATTGTTATAAAACTTGTAAACCACTTTATTTTCTTTAAAGTTTTTGTGTTTTAAAGTAAATTCTAGTTGAAGATATCCTAATCCTTTTTGGATATTCCATTCTCTAACTTTGTAGTTATTCCCTGCATCTTTCCAAGAATAATCAACTAATAATTTTTCCAACTTAGGGGCGAAATTAGCTAAACCTTTATCATTATCTGTCAGGGCCCGCCAATAATTTACCTTAATAGGTGAAATTAAAATATTGCCGTCACCATAATCAATAACTTCAATACTTGCTTTTTCGGTATTTACAATAAACTCTTTTTTGGCCTTTTCATTAGTTTGAATATACAATTTGTTTTCCCGTTGGCTATAGATTAAATCTCCAAGATTAGTTTCAGATATCTTAGGTGGTATGTATTGTCCTATGACAAAATCTTCCCAAGCTATTTCGTAGCCTTTAGGGGCCCAAGGGTAGTCTTCCTTTGTTACTAATGAAAAATTGAGAACATACTCTTTTTCTCTTTCAAATTCTAAAGTTTCATAATCTAAAGTTATTTTCAGGCTACTACCCGGTTCAACAGCTAAAGGTAAAACCTCCCCATAAATCAGCTCTTTTTCTCCTTCTGTGATTTTCCACAATAGCCTAAAATTATTTAAATTGGTGAAGGAGAATTTATTCTTGATAAGGAAAGTCCCCTTTAGCAAGTCTATAGCTGATATTTTAATATTTTGATACCCTTTTTTTACTTCATATATGGATGGATGGGGGGTTCTATCCCCTCCAACTATTCCGTTGGCACAAAAATATCTATGACTCTTTTCTTCTCCAAAATCACCGCCGTAGAGCCACTTTTCCCCTTCTTCATCCTTGACCCTTATGGATTGGTCGACAAAATCCCATATAAATCCCCCTGCCATATTAGGGTATTTATCGAAGACTTCCATGTATTTATGAAAATTACCTAAACTATTTTCCATTGCATGGGCATATTCACAAACTACTACTGGCTTTCCCCTGTATTGTTCTGGTTTTAAAGGTTTATTGTCAGCTGCCAATTTATTCATAATGTTTTCAAAAAAACATACTTTAATTTCTTGGTAATTCCCTAATTTTTCTAGATATTCGGGGGTTGGATACATTCTAGATAGTACATCACTTACCGAGATATCATAATCACCTTCGTAGTGGAAGGGACGGGTTTGGTCTAGTTTTAATGCTGCCTCTTTCATTTTTTTGAAGTTACTGCCATAGCCAGCCTCATTTCCCAGTGACCACATAATAATAGAGGGGTGGTTTCGGTTAGTCAGTACCATCCGTTCCATCCGATCAACAACAGCTTCAGTCCATAGTGGATTATCTCCAGGGACATTTTTCCTTCTGACAGCATGGGTTTCTAAATCTGCTTCATCCATGACGTAAAAACCCAATTGATCGCAGAGGTCATAAAATATTTTAGGGTTTGGATAATGGCTGGTTCTAATAGCATTGATGTTATTTTGCTTCATAATGTATAAATCTTGATAATACCTCTCAATAGGAACTGCCCATCCAAAGTCGGGATCAAAATCATGGCGGTTAACACCTTTCAATTTTATAGGTTGACCATTGATTAAGATTTTTTCATCTTTGATTTGGATTACCCTAAAACCTATTTGGGTATTCTTAACTTCAAGGATTTCCCCATCTTGGGATTTTAAAACAAATGTTAGACGATACAAATTAGGTTGTTCTGCATTCCATTTAAGGGGATTTTTTACAAAAAAGGCTGTTTGTAGCTGGGGATTTGAGATGTTTTTCTCCGTTAACAGTAACTCTTTATCTCCGTCGGGGAGTTTTTGTAAATATACATCTAGCTCTAAATCCTCTATCCCTTCCCCTTGAAGGTAAAGATCTAGGATTACTTGACCATCGATGTAGTTTGGGTCTAGTTTTGTTTGAACATAAAAATCAAAGATGCTCCTTCTATTTTGGCAATGTAGGTAGACGTCTCGGAATATCCCACTGAAAAACCACATATCTTGATCTTCTAGGTAAGTTCCATCGGAGTAACGGTACACAATTACTGTGATGTCATTTTCACCTTTTTTTAGATACTCAGTAATATCAAATTCAGCGGGAGTCATTGATCCTTGGGAATAACCTACCCGTTGGTTATTGATATAGAGGTGGAAAGCTGATTTAACTCCACCAAAAAAGATGTAAACCCTTTTATCTTCCCAAACTTGGGGTAATTCAAAGGTCTTATAATATACCCCTACTTCATTATTTTTGGGGTCTATTGAAGGTATTTTCCATTTTGCCTTACTAATCCCTGGTGGATAGTCAAAGGCTAAATAGTAGGGAATACCATAACCTTTAAGTTGCCAAACACTGGGAACATCTAGATCATCCCAAGTTTCTTTATTTTTGTCTAATAGGTAAGTGCTTTCATTAAAGTTTCGTAGATCCTTTTTCCATTTAAATTTCCACTTACCATTTAATAAAAGTTTATTCCTTTCATTAAAGGTATCGGCATCCTCTAGGGAATTATAGCTAATACTAGGAGTACGGGCAGGCAGTTTATTCTTTCCAAAAACCTTCGGATTTTCCCAATCTTTCATCTCCTCACCCCTTATCCTTTAAGTTGTGTTAGTATTTTACTGTATTCTTGTTCTGTTAAATCGTAATTAAATAAAGGTAGTAAGGCTAATAAGCAAATTAAGCCGGGAACTAAAGTAAAGAATAAATGGATAATATCTAGGGTAGCCTTTGTTTGTGCTACTTCTGGTACATAGCCGGAAATATGGAGGGTTGCAGCTCCTAAGGCTCCACCGATAGCGGAAGCCAGTTTTGTTTTAAAGATATTGGTAGAAAATACCATTCCTTCCGCCCGATTCCCTGTCTTCCATTGGCCGTATTCAACACAATCTGCCAACATAGAAGTCATAGCAATATTAGAGCTTCCCATGGCAATTGCCCCAAGGATATTCCAGATAAAGATGTATACTAAACTACTGTAGCCAGTAAAGAACATGCCAACTGAAGTTAAGGCAGTTATTAGGACTGAATAAAAGGCCAGGTTTTTCTTTCCATATTTTTTAGCAAGGATAGGTGTAATTACAGCACCAACTATGTTCATCAATAGGTACAACCCTAAAAAGATTGGTATTGCATCTTCAGAATTTAAGTTATATCTCAAATAATAATAGGTTAAAGTTAATCTTACGGCATTTAATCCTTCTACAATTATCATTGAGTAAATTAACATCCGGAGGGGTTTGTTGGCTAAGAACAAATTAATTACATCTTTAATACTTTGTCTTTTTTCCCTTTTAACAACTACCCTTTCTTGGACAAAGAAGAAGGTAATTAAAGTAAATACAACTGCAAAAATAGCATAAATTACCGCTACCGTAGTCCAACTTCCTAAAGCTTTTACCAATGGCAATGTCAATACATTAACTACTAAAAAACCTATCATGGCAAAGGTCCTAGGAACCATGACAACTTTATTTCGTTCAACGGGATTTTGGGTTATTGCCGCTGACATTGACCAATAAGGGATGTCCATAGCTGTAAAACTCATACCCCATAAAATATAGGTGATGTATGCATAAATTACTTTACCTTTATCACTCAATTGGGGATTATAAAAACAGAGGATAGTGAAAACTGCCATGACAAAGGGTACATACAACAAATAGGGTCTAAAACGGCCCCACCTTGTGTTAGTGTTATCCACTATAATCCCCATTATTGGGTCATTAAGGCCATCCCAAATTCTAGCTATTAAGTACATAATAGCAATAATACCAGCACCTATACCGAAGACATCGGTATAAAAGACCAATAAATATGTGGTAATAAAGGCATAGATGATATTATTTCCTAAACTTCCCATACCATAGGCTAATACTTGAAAATTAGAAACTTTTTTTTCTTCCATAAAAACCCCTCCCTATTTTACACCGTATTGTAAAACTTTTTTTATATAAAAGTAGCTTAAACAACCTTTATTTATAGCTTTTTACAAAAAACAACTTGCCACCCCCTTAATCTTCGTTCATAATTGAGGTACACACACCAAATAAACAAAGAAAGAAAGGAGTGACAAGTTGTTACCTCAATTTATAACATATTGTTTAGAAATAATCAAGCAGCAAAATGAAATTATCTGTACTTTAATTACTTTGCTTATTAAAAAGAGTGTGTTTAATAAACCTTCAAAGGAACCAGTTAATAAACCATATAGGAAACTTCAGGTGGATGAGCTCCCTGTAGTTGAGAAGT
>NZ_FOIF01000047.1 GCF_900111575.1 Anaerobranca gottschalkii DSM 13577
TATTCATTCTTTTTGCTATTTGACGATAATGACTTATTTTTTTGTTGTAGTATTGATTTATTGATTTTAGACCCTTACCATTCAGTATTATAGGTTTTACACCTACATTATTACTTATGGTTGCAAAGTTATCTAAACCAATATCAATACTAATTAACCTACCATTATCTTTTCTTGTTTCAGGAATTTCTATTTGATAAACTACTTCAATAACAATATGATTGTTTCTTGGTAGTATTCTAATTTGTTGCAGATTATCTACTTTTGTCTTTAATGTTAAACCATTAAACCCTTTAGGAAAAATTATTTTATTATCCTTTAATTTGCAGTCTTGACTTGTTAAAATCAATACATTCCTACCATTTTTAGGTAAGTATTTAGGTAGTTTTGGTCTTCCCGTATATTTTTCTTTATTTTTACTCCAATCTTTAATAGCTTTGAAAAAGGACTTCCAATTTTTATCTAATAATTTTAATGTTTGTTGGGCAGATTGTGCTGTTGGCATATTTCTGTAATCATTATCCATTCCTTCTTGTTTTAATAGCTTGTCCATTTGATTGTAGGAGATATATTTGCCTTCTTTACAAAATTTTTGCCTTATTTGATAGTTTGCAAAGTTGTATAGGTTCTTAGATTTAAAACAATATTCGTCTAACATTTGATAATATGGATTTTTAGGATATATTATATGTTTTTCAACACGGTTAACTTTCATCTTCTCTATTCACCTCCTTTTCTTCAAGCACCTCTTTTATCTTCTTTACTTTTCTTTTAGAATATAATTTCATAGAATAACAATGAAGTAAACTTACTACTTCTTCAAAGATTTCCTCACTGTCTAATTTTTCAGAACCTACTTCACTCATCACCACTATCTCGCAATGATATTTTTTACTACTTTACCCGCCATTACATCATCAAGCATTTTAAAGAAATCTTTTCTTTTTTCAAAGCTAATACCACTAGCTATATCTGAAAATACTCTTGATATACAGTATCCATTACTAAAACAAAACTGTTTTAGTAATTGTATTTGATTATCTAAATCAGCTTTTTGTTTTGGAGTAGAAACCCTTGCATAAATATAAGTTTTTCTTTCTACTCCTTTGTTAAATAGTTTATATACACTGTCTTTGTCATAATCATATCTACCATTAGGTAGAACACTTACTTTTATCAAACCTTCTTTTACATATTTTGTTAGAGTAGGTCTTGATATTTGCAATAATTCCAATACTTCTTTAGATTTCATTATAATCATCTCCTTATGAGATAATTATAACATATATTTATTTTAATAATAGTATAATTTGTTAAAATTTTTGATATTCTTTCTTATTTTTATTTATTTTTATGACTATAATATAAGGTTAGCAAGATATATCCCTGGAAAAAATACCATGAGGATAGAAATAGATAACAATTCTATAAAATTTCCCCAAAAAAACTGGGATAATAAATGAAGGGTGCCTTGATAAATCAATGACAAACCTGCCATTAGCAAAAGGAGTAACATAATTACTTTAATAATCACAAAACCACCTCCCCTAAAGTAATAAAAATATATGTATCATTTGGATTTTATATACATAAATACATATAAAGACTAAGGAATATAATTTTTCTTTTCCTGGGGAGGTTAAAATTATGGGGAAAAAATTTGTAAGTTTATCTCTTTTCCTTTTAGTATTATTTACTTTAACCTCTTGTAATTCTAAACAAGAGGAAGTCTTTTATTTTTCATATTCTCCTAAGACTTTACTACCTCAAAATTCAGTTACCATCAATGATTTTGCCCTTGAACCAATCAATACAACAGTTACACTAGATTTACCTGTTTTCCTTTTAAAAAGTGACAATAAATCATACCAAATTGATTATCCTCTAACCTTTGCACAAGATTTACAAACTGGAGAAATTTATCAACTTGAACAAGGGTTTAGGGAAAAATTATTAGAAAAAAAATCATCTTTAGATAAGATGATTTTTGGAGAATATTTAGATTGGCAAGAAGCAGATAAAGTATTCCCTAAATATGCAAAAGCTTTAGTAAAAGATTTAGAAACACAAAAATATTTTCGAGTACAGCGCAGGGGAGGGAGTTCCCACTGTGACGTTCAACCCCTTACTAAACAAGATACAGAAATAATGTTTGACATCTATAACCAAAGTTGGAGTTGGGATCGTCGTGGAGTAATTGTTAAAGTAGGAAACCGCTATATTGCTGGTTCAATGAATGGAATGCCCCATGGGGATGGGGCTATAAGAGACAATGGATTTGATGGACACTTTTGTATTCATTTTTTAAATTGTGTAACCCATGGAACTAATAACCTGGATTTTGCCCATCAACTTATGGTAAAAAAAGCTGCAGGCCTACTATTTCAAACCCTTATAGATATGGAACCTGCAGAAATAGTAAAAGCATTTATTATTTTTTCCACCCAAAGGCAAGAACACTTAGCTAAGTTAATTATGCAAAATCCCACTGAAGACATTACTTTTTTTGTAAACCTACAATCGATACATATCTCCTCTATTGATATTATTTCGGCAGAAGAAAATCAGGTAAAAGTAAAAGTCAATTGTTATTATTATTTAAATAACCAAAGATATACCAACCCTTTACTATTTGATTTAGTTAAATACCCTAATGGACTTACATGGAAGATTTCCTTTTCTTTGCCAAGTCTTTAGTTTACAATTCTACCATGTTTATCGATGTGACCAATCAGCCATCTTCCCTGCTTTACCCTTGTTTCCTTTTCATTTTGGTATAAGAATTCTCCTTCATACCACTTCATGTTATAGTCTTTAATTATGCCAGTAATCTTAAAATACACTTCATATTTATGACCTAAAACAGAAAACAATTTTATTAGATCCCCAGCTTTATATTTAGGATTATTATAAGGATATTTTTTAATCCTATCTTTCCTAACTAAGGGAATAAAGATATCTTCTGTGCTTTTTACAATTTTATGGTGATAGGGAGTATGAATTTCAATAAATTCATCTTCTAAAGTGATAGCACAGGGTAGATCATTTTGGTTAATACCAACATCTACAAAAACTAATTTTCCTCCAAGTTCTACAGATATTCCATTCTTAGGGGTATGTCCAACCACTTGAAAACGGAGACCCCTAAGTTTATTTATTTTCTCAATCCCTTCCTCGTCATAATCCCTTAGCCAAAAGAGCCCTTTTTTATTAAAAATACCCTGATCATACTGGGAAATTTCTCTATTTAAAAAGATTTGTTTAACAATCTCATTTAAATTATCAAAATCTATCTCTTTAATAACCCCTCCATGACTAAACAAAATATTATCTATCTCTAACAATGGACGATAACTTAATAACATTTTCCCATAAAATCCTTTAGGAGAAAAATCTTCGTAAAACTCAGGTAAGCATGGCCATGAACTATCATAATCCTCTCTACCCGTTGTTTTTAGCCATTCCAAATAAACACTATCTCCACCGTTATAATACCAGTGCATTTTAGCTTCATCACAACCTAAACCTGCAAATAAAGCCATTATTTCATGGTTACCTAATATCACATGGAATTGGGAATTTTTATTTTTAGCCTGTTTTTTAAGATTGTGGACAAACTTAATTACTTTTAAAGAATCAGGTCCCCGATCAATAAGGTCACCCATTTGTACAACCTGAATATTCTCTGCCATCCAGCGATTATTATCATCTATAATTCCCTTTAATTTGAGGGATTTTTGTAATAAATCTAAACGGCCATGGATATCACCGATAACAACTATTTTTCCCATAAAACCCTCCCTTCTCTAGTGAGGTTACGGAGTCTATAAAAAAACCAAATACACCCCACACAGCCAAAAGTAATATCACTTAAAGCTATAGCCCACCATATTCCTTGTGCTCCTAAAGAAAAATACAAACTGAGTATGTAAGCCATGGGAATTCCAATAACTCCTAATCTTAAAAAGTTGGTGATAAGTCCTGGTAATCCTTCGCCAATTCCTTGAAAAGCTGATACGGATATAAAACCAACTCCTAAAAAACCATAAAACAGAGGAATTGTCCTTAAATACTGAAGAGAATAAACTAATACTTCTTGTTCAGGATTAAATATTTTCAATACCCTTTCAGGAAAAATTAAAAAAATCAATCCAAAGGTTCCCATGATAATAAAAGCATTGATTAAAGCAACTAAATACCCCTTTTTAACCCTTTCTATTTCCCCAGCTCCAAAGTTTTGCCCTATTAGTGTTACAGTGGCTACTGAAATACCTAATCCAGGTAAAAAGGCCAGAGAATCTATCCTAAAACCTAAACCTAAGGCTGCTACTGCACTTTCACTAAAGATCATTGCCACTTGATTATATACAAACAATGATAGAGAAAGCATTACCTGGGATATTGATGTCGGTATTCCTACTATAAAAATTTTTTTAATTATTTCCTTGTTCCATACTAGATTAAATTTAAATTTTATACTAGATTTTCCTTTAGCAAAATGTCTAACAACAAAATAAAGACCTACAATTCTAGAAAGTACAGTTGCTAAAGCTGCTCCCTGTACTCCCAAGGCAGGAATTGGTCCAAAACCAAAAATTAAAAGGGGGTCTAGGATAATATTACAAACTGTAGCAATAACTAAGTTGACCATAGAAGTCCTCATATCCCCCTCCCCTCTCAGTATTCCATCAAAGGCAACATAACTAAAGAAAAAAATATTGCCTATAAAAATAATACTGTTATAAGAGATGGCGTAAGAGAGTAATTTACCTTCAGCTCCAGTTAAGATAAAGATGAAGGGAGTCGCTATCAGCCCTAGGACAGTAGATACAAGGGCTATGACTATAGCTAAAACTATACTTTGCTCAGCAGTAGATTGCACAGTTGAATAATCATTAGCTCCTAAAGAACGGGCAATCAAAGAACTTGTTCCAATTGCAACTGAATTACCTAAGGCTAAGAGTAAAAAGAAAATGGGAAGGTGTAGGGTAACAGCAGCTAGTGCTGTTCCACCTAGTCTAGTTACAAAAAATGTATCAACTATATTGAACATAGTTTGTAAGAACATTCCTGCCATTATCGGTAAAGATAATCTATATAGGTTTTTTACAATATTTCCTTTGGTTAGATCGATTTTTTTCTGCATTTTTTGCTTCCTTTCTCGGTAAAATAACTAATATTAGAATTAGGTATAAAATATAACCTAACATAATTATAGTTAATCTTCAAAATAATTACAACTTGAAAATAGGGAAAAAAATAAAGGGTTTTTCATATTAAATGTCGAAAGAGTAATTATCACAAATGGAGGTGTTTACTTTGATTAAAGAAAAAGTAATGGAGTTAGCGAAATTAATTAAAGAATCTGAAGAATTTAAAGCTATTAAATCAGCAGAAGCAAGGCTCAAATTAGATCCCCAAGCACAAGATCTAATAAAAGAATTTCAAATTTTACAGCACAACATTTTAGAAAAACAATATCAAGGACAACAACCTGACGCTGAAGACATTAAAAAAATCCAATTACTTGAAAGTCAAATAGGCTTAAATCTTACATTAAAAGCTGTAATGGAAGCTCAACAAAATTTTGAAAAATTAATGACCGATGTCAATGAAACAATTGCTGAAGAATTAAGTAAGTAGATCTTTTAGGCGGTGATTTCAGTGCTGACTAAACTTGGCAGAACAGATTTATCTATTTATCCTTTAGGTTTTGGTGGAATACCTATTCAACGAGTTAGTTTTGAAAAAGCTAAAACTGTTATCCTCAGAGCTAAGGAATTAGGGATAAATTTTATTGATACCGCACAAGGATACAGTGATAGTGAAGAAAAAATAGGTTTTGCTATCAATGAAGATAAAAATTATTGGGTTTTAGCTAGTAAATCTCCCGCCAGAGACGGAAAAGAAATGGAAAAAGCTATTACCAATTGTTTAAAAAATTTCCGCCGAGACTATATTGATTTATATCAATTACATCTAATATCTAACCTTGATGAACTTCAGTTAGTATTAGGAAAAAATGGAGCTATGGAAACCCTACTTAAATTTAAAGAAAAGGGGTATATCAGATACATTGGAATTACAGGACATAAACCTCAAGTTCTAAAAGAAGCTTTAGATATTTTCCCTTTCGACACAGTCCAAGGACCTTATAATCCATTAGAAACCCAAAGTGAAGAGCTCTTTAAGTATGCCCGGGCTAAAGGGGTAGGAACAATTGTAATGAAACCCTTTGCCGGCGGAGCTTTAACTAGTCCCTCGGGATGTATCAAGTATATTTTAAGTAAAGTTTTTGTCGATGTGGTTATTCCAGGGATGGAAAGTGTAGAACAAGTAGAGGAAAATTTCCGTGCTAGCTTAGACTTAAAGATGACTGAAGAAGAAAAGCAAGGAATCTTAAGGGATATCGAGGAATTGAAAAATAACTTTTGCCGTAGATGTGATTATTGTCAACCTTGCCCCCAAGGAATTAAAATATCTACTGTATTTATCCTCCATGGATATTTATCTAGATATGGATTAAAGGACTGGGCTACAGCAAGGTATCAATCTCTACCTGTTCTTGCCAATAGGTGTTCCCAATGTGGTATTTGTGAAAATAGATGCCCTTATGAACTGCCTATCAGAGAAATGTTACAAAAATCCCATAGTGATTTTCAAAGGTGAGTATCCTTAATTTTGGGTACTCACCTTATTTATACCAAAAAAATACAGCCCTTTAGGCTGTTTTAAAAAATATATCCGTAATACCCTTTACCTTTTCCCCATTTCAATTATTATAGACGAAAGAATTGGTAAAAGGTTTCATTTTTTTCTAATTTCTAAAAAAAATTTTATCTCCTTCTATCTTCTCAATAATAGCTAAAGATTTTAAATTGTAACCCTTCTCCCTGAGAAGTTCTCCCCCCTTTTGAAAACCTTTTTCTACAGCTATACCGATACCTACAACTTCACCTTCACCTTGTTCAACAATATCAATCAGTCCTAAAACCGCTGAGCCCATAGCTAAGAAATCGTCAACTATAATAACCCTATCTCCTTTTTGAATAAATTCCTTTGAAACTACTATAGAATTTGTTTCTTTTTTTGTGTATGAGTAAATATTACTGGAATAACATTCTCCTGATAATGTAACAGGTTTTTTCTTTTTAGCAAAAACAACTGGTAGACCTGTTTTAATTCCCATAACCATTGCTATAGCTATTCCCGATGCTTCAATTGTTAAAATTTTCGTGGGGTTATACTTAGAAAATTCTCCAATAAACTCATCGGCTATTTTTTCGATAATTTTGGGCTGAAGCTGATGATTTAAAAAAGAATCTACTTTTACAATATCTTTAGAAACTATTTTACCGTATTTCTGAATTTGCTGCTGTAAAAATTCCATCTCCTACTCACTCCTAATATCAATATTTGTTAATCCTCTTTTCAAAAGTAACTCCTTTATATCTTCAAGCAACTTAATGGTAGCTCCTGATAAATCTTTATATTTTCCCTTTACACCATATTTTCTAAAGGGTATTAAAACTAAAGGTAAGTCTTTTGCTATTTCCTTTATTCTCTGGGCTAAAACTTCAATTTCTTCTCCATCATTTACTGTAGGTACTACTACGTACCTTAGTTGATATAACTTCCCCTTTTCATAAACAGTTTTAATATTTTCTAATACCCTTTTATTATCTTTACCAGTAATTTGTTGATGGATAGCAGAACTTGCCCCTTTTAAATCTAACATGAAGCCATCGGTAACTGGTAGTAACCCAAAAAGGGCTTCTTGGGAAAAATACCCATTACTATCAATAAAGGTCGTTAATTTAGTTTCTTCTTTAACTTTTATAAATAACTCCCTGATAAACTTCCATTGTAAAGTACATTCACCACCGGAAATAGTTATTCCTTGGATAAATGGTTCTACCCCTTTAATCTCTGACATTACCTCCGAAGTAGCCATTTTCCTAGCCTTTGGTGTAGAAAAATGGGGACAGTGGCTGATACACATATCACAGTCCCCACACTTTTCTTTAGAATAGTTAACTTTAGAATTTTGTATAGTTAATGCCCCACTGGGACAAACTTCAACACAACTACCACAGTTATTACAATAATTTATAGTCTCAGGATTATGGCAATAGCCACAATTAAAATTACAACCTTGTAGAAAAATCGCCATTCTATTTCCAGGGCCATCTACAAAGGAAAAGGGAATTATTTTTGTCACTAGCCCTTTATAATCCATACTTGTTCACTTTCCTATTTAATATCCTCTGGTTTTCTATAGCTTCTGCCCCTAAATTTGCAGATGAATCTTTATTCTTTACCCCTTTACGATAGTTTTCTAAATCAGTCCGTTTAATTAAATAACCGGTTACCCTTATCAAATCACTGTCGCCTACGTTTACAGTAAAAGTCCTTAACCCTTTATCCATACTTCCTTTGATTATATCAGCCAGAGCTTGGGGATTTTGCCTGATAGTTTTGTCAAAGATAAAAATATCACTGGTTCCCGATACGAAGTATTTGTGGAAGGGAATTACAGCATTAAGGTGTTGGAATAGTGGTGGCTCATCTCCAATGGGGATCCTTGTTCCCGCTGTTTCTTCAACATCTTCAGATATTCCTGATTGGGCGTGGAGAACAACTCTATCACCACTACCTTTGCAATATAATCCAGGGTGTTCCTTTAGATATTTATCTAATGCATGGATTATTTCTAGGCCTAACCTATTGGCATTTTGGTCTAGGCCGTACTTTCCTTCTGAAAAATAATTAACAGCTTCTGCTAAAGCGAATACTCCTACCATTGAAGTAAAATTATCTAAACTTATAAAACCTTCTTCCGCTAAAAAGTCTGTTTCGAAGTATTTTACTTCTTCTACTAAAAATCTCGCCCTAGCGTTAACCATTTCTACAGCGGATTTGGCTATATCCTTTAATTTACTATTGAGAAAATCTTCTAAATCCTTAGCTTCCCTAGCTAACTTTAATAAGTTAATTCTAACTAAAGTATGACTTCCGCCACCAATTTTTAAATTGTTATAACAACTTACTATTCCGTAATTTCCCACTTGTTCACTAATCAATTGATGGTTGTGAAAATGGGGTTTCCCTGTAATTAAAGCAGTATTAACTGCTTCTAACAAAAATTCCTCAGATGTCCTTTCTTTACAATATTTGAAGGAAAGGTTGGGAACACTTTGTTTTAATTCCCTTTCTGCTTTTAAAATCAACTTTCCTATTAGTGTTTCTTCTGGACCAATGTTCATATGGGCAAAACCGTCGGCAATAATTCTATCAATGCTGATTAAAAACCATTTAATCATTTTGTAAATATAATCTTCATCTAACCCTTTAGTAAAGGGTTCTAATAATTGGTCTATATTACCTAAATATACCGGTTGACCAGTAATAGAAGGTACATTGGTGTACATTATAATTAGGGATTGGATAGCTTCAAATAAATCTGTTGGTGGTTTGAGGTTTAAAAAAGTAGAGCCTTTACTAAACAGCAAATTATAATCTGGCAAAATATATCTAGGGCGGTAAGGGGCATTTCCTTCGTATAGGTCACAGAGAACCTTTTTCTGATAATATTCCCATGTCTCACTACTTAAATTTGGATAATCTAAAATATTTTCTCCTTGAACTGCTAATAGATGTTTTTTTTGCCGATAAGTTAATGATCTATTTGTTATAATATCGTATACTTGTCCTTTTCTATCCATTATTAACAACTCCTTAATTTTGGATTAAATTTATTATAACATATATATAGTAAATTCTCCTACTATACTGAAACCAAATTTTTTGTATAAGTTATATGCCCTAGTATTTTCCTCTGTCACAGCTAAGTTTAAGTACTTATAATTTTCCTTCCGTAAACTATTGCTCAAGTAGTATAACAGATTTTTTCCATAACCTTTTCCTTGAAACCGAGGATGGATACCAAAATCCATTAAAAAGGCTGTATGACAGTCCTTTGCCGTTACCAAGGCATATCCAATAACTTCCCCCTGTTCCACTAAGATTAGTGAATTATTTGCTAAAAACCTGCCATAAAATCCTGTAAAAATCCTTTTTAGTACTCCCTCTTGTCCTTTTAGAGTAAAAAATTCCGAGTAAATTTGGGAATCAATAGTGTCTTTAAAAACTAAAATCATCAAGGACTTTAACTTATCTAAATATTTAACATCAAAGGGATATACTTCTAAATTTAAAGTAGGGTTAAAGTCCCTTAATTTTATACTCATCTCATTTCTGAGATATTTTTTAAAGCCACAGCCTGTTAGACTAACTTCTAAAGGAAGGGTTGATAAAGGGTTAATATGGGCAACAAAATGGTTGATCCCTTCTTCCTGCAATTTTAGCAAAGTATGTTTAACAAAATATTGAACAACTTCCTTCTTTCTATACCTTTTAGTTACATATAATACATAAAAACAAACCTTATTTTCTGCTACCTTTTCGTATTCAAAATAACCTACTATCTCATCTCCATTTTTCAATAAGTAGGCCGGGATTTCTCCAAACTGGATTATATCCAGTTTGTTTTGAATATACTTTCCTACCCCTTTACCAAATTCCCTTTGATAATTTTTAATCATATCTTGAAATAAAATATTAACATCTAAACCCTTAGTTAATTTAACTACTTCCATAACCTCACTCCTATAGCCTTTGCCTCATAATTATAGTATAATCATTTTAGTAAGAAAATTCTAGAAGATTGGAAGTGAAATCATGGGGAAAAAGGGAGTAGCCTTATTTTTAAAAAATCGAGATTAACAAAACAGACCGTATTACACGGTCTGTTCTTTATATTGCAACTGATACAGGTCGTAATATAGCCCACCTTTTTCTAATAGCTCCTGATGTGTACCCATTTCCCTTACCTTTCCTTTATGCATAACTATTATCTTATCGGCATTTTGAATAGTAGACAATCTATGGGCTACCACAATAGTTGTCCTACCTTCAATTAACTTGGTTAAAGCTTTCTGAATAAGCTCTTCTGTCTCTGTATCGATATTAGCGGTAGCTTCATCTAATACCAATATGGCAGGGTCAAAGGCTAAAGCCCTAGCAAATGCCAATAATTGTCTTTGTCCTGCGGAAAAGGTTGAACCCCTCTCTTGTACCTCTTCTTCATATTTATTAGGTAATTTTTCTATAAAATGATGGGCATTGATGGTTCGGGCAATTCTTTTAATATCTTCATCGGTTATATTTTCGTTATTTAAACGGATATTTTCTTTAACATTCCCGCTAAATAAAAATACATCTTGTAACACAACTCCGATATGTTTTCTTAATTCTTGTTGATCCACATCTTTAATATTTACCCCATCGATAAGAATTTCCCCTTTTTGAATATCGTAAAAACGGCTTATTAAACTGATAATAGAAGTTTTACCCGCCCCCGTTGCCCCTACAAAGGCCACAGTTTCTCCAGGATTTATAGTAAAACTAACATCCCTAAGAACCCATTCCCCTTCATTATAGGCAAACCAAACATTTTTAAACTCGATTTTTCCTTCTACTTTTGTTAAAGGCACTGGATTGGGAGGATTTTTAATATCCTCTTCTTTATCTAAAAGCTGGAAAATCCTTTCCGAAGAAGCCATGGAAGCTTGTAAAATATTATATTTTTCCGTAAGGTCATTTATAGGTTGAAAGAACATTTGAACATAACTTACAAAGGCATATAAAACACCAAATTCTAATGTTCCTCTAAGTACTGAACCACCACCGAACCAAATTAAAATAGTTAAAGCTAAATAATAAAGGAGATCAATAAAAGGGCGATATACTGCAAAGACTTTGATTTCCTTTAATGAAGCATCTAAATATCCTTTGTTAATTTCATCGAATTGGTTAAACTTTTTTTGTTGCTGATTAAAAATTTGAACAATTTTCATTCCTGAAATATTTTCAGCGATATTAGCATTTATTCTGGCTAACCTAGTCCTAACTTCCCGATAAGCTTCCCTAGCTTTAATTCTGAAAAACAGAGAAGCCAAGAGAACGAAGGGTAAAATAGAAAATACTGTTAGGGCTAACCTCAAATTAAGCCTTAGCATTATAATCATTATACCTAATAAAATAAAGATATCTTTAAATAAATTTACTAAAACACCTGTAAACATTTCATTTAATGTCTCAGTATCGTTAGTAACCCTGGTAACTAATCGACCTACCGGGTTTTTATCAAAAAAACTTAAAGACATTTTCTGTAAGTGAGTAAAAATTTCTTCCCTCAAGTTATAGATAATCTTTTGACCTGTTTTATGGAGGAGATAAACTTGGATATAATTTAATCCAAAACCTAAAAAGACAATTAACACAAAAATAAATCCTAGTTTAGTTAATCCATCTATATCTAATTGCCTAAAGGCTAAATATTCAGACCTAGAAAGGGGGATAGATTCTCCAGAAAAGTTAACGGGAACTAGATAGTATCCTTCTTCAGAACTTTCGATAATATAGCGGGGATAGTCCCTATAACTTTCCGGTAAATATTTTTCTTTTATAAAATACTTCCCTTTAAATTGGATCCCAGGATATCTGTCTGCTTCTTCAAAGCCCTTTTCCACAACGACATAGGGATTTGTAAAAATATAGTCATCTATTGCTATCTTTACGAGATATGGCCTAGCTAAATCTATAACAGTTATAATCATCAATAGCAAAATAGATATTGCAAATGTTTTCCAATAAGGTTTTGCATATTTTAACAACCTTTTCATCAAACGGGAATCATAGGCTTTACCTATAACCTCTTCTTCATGTACCATTTTCCCACCACCTTATGCCATATTAACCTTTTCTTCTAATAATTGTTTAATGTGAAGCTGGTAATAGAGGCCACCTTGTGCTACTAACTCTTCATGGGTACCCCTTTCCACTATTTCTCCATCATCCATTACTATAATTTCATCTGCTTCTTTTACTGTAGAAACCCTATGGGAAATAATAATACTGGTTCTACTAGCCATTATTTTCTTAAGGCCTTTGAGTATTTCCTCTTCTGTATGGGTATCTACCGCCGATAAACTATCATCTAAAATTAAAATAGCCGGTTCTTTAATTATTGCCCTGGCAATAGAAACCCTCTGCTTTTGACCCCCAGATAAAGTAACTCCCCTTTCTCCTAATATTGTTCCGAATTTGTCAGGAAAATCCATAATGTTATCATAAACTTGGGCTATTTTTGCCACTTCTTCCACCTGTTCAAAGGTGTAGTCTTTTAAACCAAAGGCTATATTTTCTTCAATAGTTGTTGAAAATAAGAAGTTATCTTGGGGAACGTAGCCAATATTTTCCCTTAAACTCCGGAGCTTAATTTTATTTATATCTACACCATCTATAAACAAAGTTCCTTTAGGGGGATTTGCCATTCTCAACAGCAGATTTACTAATGTTGTTTTTCCACTACCAGTTCTACCTATAATAGCTAAAGTTTTACCTTTTTCTATTTTTAAGTTAATGTTCTTCAAGACAGGAATTCCTTTAACATATTCAAAGGTTAGGTTTTTAAATTCTATTTCCCCTTGAATATCCAACTCTACAGCATCTTTGGCATCGGTTATATCTGGTTTTTCCGATAAGATTTCATTTACCCTATCTAAAGAGGCAGTTCCCCGCTGAATAACATTGATAACCCAACCGATAGCCATCATTGGCCAAATCATTAATCCTAAATAACTATTAAAAGCAACAAAATCACCAATAGATATCCTGCCACTAATAACAGCCCTACCTCCAAAAAAGAGGATAAGGACCATACTTAATGTGGCAATTACTTGAATTAGTGGGAACAATGCTCCCCAAATAACAATAAGTCGCATATTCATATTAACATGGTGTTGACTTGCTTCATTAAACTTTTTTATTTCAGCCTGTTCTTGTACAAAGGCTTTTACAACCCTTATCCCAGAAAGATTTTCTTGAACTTTATCGGTAAGATTAGAAAAAGCCTCTTGGACATTCTTAAATCTCTTATGAATAACTTTTCCGAAAAACCCGGCACCAGTTGCTAAAAAAGGTAATGGAATTAAGGCTATTAACGTTAACTGCCAACCAACTTGGTTTATCATTAAAAATATTGTAATTATACTAATTACCAAAGCATCGGTAATCATGATAATTCCCGGACCAAAGGCCATCCGAATAGCATTAATATCATTGGTGGCATGGGCCATTAAATCTCCCGTCTTATGGTGATTGAAATATTCCGGTGACAATTTTTGTAAATGTTCTACCAATCTATTTCGCAAAAAATATTCTAATCTTCTCGATGTCCCAATTATGTAAATCCGCCACATAAATCTACTGATAACTATCACCAAAGCAAAAGCTAAAATAATTCCTACATACCTTAAAAGGCCTGAAGAATCTAAAATACCCTCAGCAAGACCATCGGAAACACTTCCTAATATCCTTGGAATGATTAACTGCATAATATTGACTAATAACAACCAAAATAGCCCGAAAAGGTAATGCCATTTGTACGCCTTTAAAAAGGGTTTAATAAATCTTAACCTATACATCTTGACCCTCCATTCCCAAGTCTAAAAAATATTTCGCTTCTCTAATGATACCATATTCAAAAAATTTGTAAAGTAGATAAAAAAAGCGCCATTCGGCGCACTTAAATTCATTTATATTTTATAGTGCTCTCCATGAACTCCTATATAATCTTTGGGATACATTTCTGCTCCACAACTCTCACAGCTAAATCTAGGTGGTATTGATGTATCTCCATCATCCATCATATCAAAGTATTCCACTACTTCCTTGGGAACTTTTTCTACAATCTTGCACCCCAAACAAACATACTCTATAAAATTCTTTAAGTTCACTTTTTGTGGACTCTTTTTCTTGTTACCTTTTTTCTTCTTACTCATCAGTTCATCCCCTTTGTTCTAATTTTAGACACACTACCCCCTTGGTTTTATGACACATACTCTTTCAAAAGTTT
>NZ_FOIF01000048.1 GCF_900111575.1 Anaerobranca gottschalkii DSM 13577
ATTTTAATAATATCTTCCTGTTATTCTCTGTGATTAAATGGGAGCAGGATTTGGCAAACTCCTTTATGATTATTAAAAATATACCTAAAGCAATTACAAAGTGAATACTATGTAAAATTTGCATAAACTAACTCCTTAAAAAAATATGTTTTATAAATAATATTATTTCGGAGTTTATAATATGACAAAAAAACACCTATAACAGGTGTTTTCTAATTTTCTTATGGTGCCTCAGGGCAGAATCGAACTGCCGACACGAGGATTTTCAGTCCTCTGCTCTACCGACTGAGCTACCGAGGCACATATACTTTACTGGCGGAGCTGACGGGATTCGAACCCGCGATCTCCTGCGTGACAGGCAGGCATGTTAGGCCTCTACACCACAGCTCCTTATTTGGTGACCCCTAGGGGATTCGAACCCCTGTTACCGCCGTGAAAGGGCGGTGTCTTAACCACTTGACCAAGGGGCCTAAATGGTGAGCCATCCGCGACTCGAACGCGGGACACCCTGATTAAAAGTCAGGTGCTCTACCGACTGAGCTAATGGCTCATAACTGACACTTGTATATAATACTATGATATACACAAAGTGTCAATAGTTTTTTTGTTTTTTTATTTCTTATAACAAAGAAATTAACTCTTTAGTTTGTTCCCTTTTAGGACCTACTGATATCATTGCTACTGGTACTCCTACTAACTCTTCAATTCTTCTAATATATTTTTGGGCGTTTATAGGTAAATCATCAAAACTTGTTATTTTGCTAATATCTTCAGTCCAACCATCCATTTCTTCATATACTGGCTTACATTTTTGTAATTTTTCTATTGTAGCAGGAAAGTGTTCAACTTTAACTCCATCAATTTCATAAGCTGTACAAATTTTAATTTTAGACTGTCCTGTTAAAACATCTAATAAAGTTATAGCTAAATAATCTAAGCCACTAACCCTTTTAGCATGGCGTAAAATAACAGTATCTATCCAACCAATTCTTCTAGGCCTTCCTGTAGTAGTTCCATATTCTCTACCTATTTCCCTTATCTGGTCTGCAGTTTGATCAAAAATTTCTGTAGGGAAAGGTCCATCTCCTACCCTAGTAGAATATGCTTTGACAACACCTAATACTTTATCTATTTTAGAAGGTCCTAAACCAGCACCTATACATACTCCTCCTGCAACTGGATTAGATGCTGTTACATAAGGATATGTTCCATGATCAATATCTAATAACGTTCCTTGTGCCCCTTCAAAAACAACTTTTTTACCTGAATTCAAAACTTCTTCTAATAGAACTGAGGTGTTACAAATATATTGTTTGATCTTTTTACTGTACTCTAAATATTTAGTATATATTTCTTGGAAATCTAAAGGTTGTCCTCCATAATATCTTTCGATTAGTAAATTTTTATCTTCTAAATTTGCTGCTAATTTTTCTTTAAAAACTTCCTCATCTAAAATGTCCGCCATCCTAATACCACATCTTGCTACCTTATCCATGTAAGCAGGTCCTATACCCTTTCCTGTAGTTCCTATTTTATTTTTTCCCCTTCTTGTTTCTGCAAGTAAATCTATTTCTTTATGGTAAGGTAATATCAAATGGGCACTTTCACTTATCCGTAAGTTAGAGACATCTACTCCTAAATCTTCTAGATAATTTATTTCTTTTACTAAGGCTTCTAGATCTACTACCATCCCATTACCAATTATGCATATTTTATCTTTATTCAATATTCCTGATGGTATTAAGTGGAGTTTATATGTTTTACCACCAATAACGATGGTATGCCCAGCATTATTACCTCCTTGATATCTTACAACTACATCGGCCCTTTCAGCCATATAGTCAGTTATTTTACCTTTACCTTCATCGCCCCATTGGGTACCTACAATAACTAATGTTTTCATTAAAATCCCCCTTTATTTATTGCAAATATGTCTAGCAACTACAACTCCTGAAACTGATGCTTGCATTAATCCTCTAGTTAAACCAGCACCATCTCCGATGGTATATAACCCTTCAATTTTGGTTTGGAAATTTTCATCTATGCTTACTTTAGAAGAGTAAAATTTAACCTCTACTCCATATAACAAAGTATTTTTAGAATAAATACCTGGTGCAATTTTATCAAAAGCTTTTAAAGTTTCCACAATTGATGTTAGATATCTGTGAGGTAAAACAAAACTAAGATCCCCTGGCACCGCACTTTTTAAAGTTGGTACAGTTGTTGACTTAGACAATCTATGACTGTTAGTTCTCCTACCATTTAACAAATCCCCTAGCCTTTGTACTAAGATTCCGCCCCCTGTTATCATATTCCCTAATTTAGCAATGTATTTACCATACTCTATAGGTTGATCAAAGGGTTCTGTAAATTTTGTTGATACCAATAAAGCAAAGTTAGTATTAGGACTTTTTTGTTTATCATCGGCAAAACTATGACCATTTACCACCGCTAAATTCTCATCATAATGTTCTTCTGATACATATCCACCTGGATTAACACAGAATGAGCGGACTTTATTTTCAAAGGTATCAGAGTAATAAATCAACTTCGGTTCGTATAGATGCTTTGTTAGATGGTCTAACACCGAATTGGGGACTTCCACCCTAACACCAATATCTACTTCATTATTTTCTGTTTTTATATTTGCATTTTTCATTAGTTTTTCTAACCATCCCGCTCCACCCCTTCCTGGAGCTAAAACAATATTTTTACCGAAATACTCTTTTTCTCCTTCTTTATTTTTAGCTTTAACACCTTTTATTTGTTCATTTTCAATGATTAAATCAGTAACTTCAGTCAGCTGGAGAAAAGTAAAGTTTTTATGCTCCTTTAAAGCATAGTACATTTTCTTTAAAACTTCATACCCTAAATCAGTTCCTAAATGTCTAACAGGACATGGAACCAGCTTTATATTGTATTTTGATGCTTCATACATTATCTCTTCTACTTTCTTATTATCGAGGCCGTGTATTTTCCCGTTGGCCCCAAAACTAACATATATGTTATCAACATATTTTATTAATTCTTGTACCTTTTGATAATCCATGTATTCTGTTAATCTTCCTCCAACCTCTGGAGACAAAGATAGTTTCCCATCACTAAAGGCTCCTGCCCCTGACCAACCATTAACTATACCACAAGGTTGGCAATGGACACATTTTTGTAAAGTTCTTAATGGGCATGTCCTCTTTTCTATTGTTCTTCCTTTATCAAGTATAAGGATTTTTTTGTCCTTATCTTTTTTTACCAACTCTAAAGCTGTAAAAATACCTGCAGGACCTGCACCTACAATAATAACATCATAAGTCATAGGAATCCCTCCTAATTTTAATACATCCTATGCTAGTTTAAACTAAATCCTTAATTAAAGCAAGGGGAAAACATGAACTTTTTGTATTTACTTTTATTAAACGTTCGTTAAATGTATTGTTTAGAATGTTTTGTCCATTAAATTATTATTTTAACTGTTTTTTTTACGAATATCACTAGCATCCCTAACTGTATTAGTATTGCCAAATAATTTTATAGATATTTATTATTTATATTATAAACAACAAAGGAAGAGTTTTATGACCCTTCCTTTGTTGTAAGTAATTCAATTACATATTTAGCACTGTTTACAAGGTCTTCTATAGAAATTTGTTCATTGGTAGTATGGGGCTTAACCATTCCTATACCTAAATTAACTGTTGGTATTCCATAGGTATTAAGAATATTAGTATCACTACCACCACCAGTAGCTTTTAATACCACATTAAACCCTAAATTTCTTGCTGCTTTTATAGCATTTTGTACAACAGGGTCCTTTTCAGTTAAATCAAATGCCGAATACATTCTTTCTGTTTTAACTATTGCTTCTCCGCCAAGTTCTTTAGCCCACTTTTCAAAACAATCTACCATATGTTTAGTTTGTAAATTTAATTTCTCTTCTACTGTACTCCGTGCTTCTCCTTTAATTTCAACTTTATCTGTTACAATATTTGTTGCCGTTCCGCCAGAAATTATTCCAATATTTGCAGTGGTATCTTCATCGATTCTAAGTAGTTTCATTTCAGCTATAGCTTTGCTAGCAATTACAATGGCACTGACTCCTTCTTCTGGGCTTACACCTGCATGGGCAGCTTTTCCTTTTATTACTACTTCGATTTTATCTTGAGCTGGTCCTTTAACGACAATTGTCCCTGGTTTACCATCACTGTCAAGTACATATCCCATTTTCGCACTTAATTTTTTATAATCTAAATTTTTTGCTCCAAATAATCCCCCTTCTTCAGCAATGGTAAATACCACTTCTATATCACCATGGGGGATATCATTTTCTTTTACAGCCCTTATCCCTTCTAAAATTGCTGCAATACCACCTTTATCATCTGCTCCTAAAATAGTATCTGTTTCACTATAAATTATTCCATCTTTAATTATTGGTTTAATGCCTTCTCCAGGGACAACGGTGTCCATATGGGCAGAAAAAAGAATGGTAGGTTTTTCTAAAGTTCCCTTTATTTTAGCTATAATATTTCCTGTGTTTGAACCTACTTTTTCACCAGCTTTATCTACATAAACTTCAGCACCTAATTCTTCTAATTTCTTTATAATAACCTTTGCTACTTCCCCTTCTTTTTTAGTAATACTATCAATTTTGACAAGCTCCATAAATTCTTCAATAAGCCTTTTTTCATTTACCATTTTACATACCTCCTAAGAAATTTTTTATTGAGGGATAATAACTAATTTTACAGTAGCAGTTATTTCTGGATGTAACTTTATGGTAACATTATATTCCCCTGTACTTTTTATTGGCTCAGACAACTCAATTTTTCTTTTATCTACTTTAATTCCTTTTTCTTCTAAAAGGGAGGCAATTTCCTTTGTTGTAACTGATCCAAAGAGTTTTCCACCTTCTCCAGCTTTTGTTAAAATTTCAAGCTCCATATTACTGATTTTTTCTGCATACTCTTTAGCTTCCTTTAATTCTTTTTCTTTTTTCCTTTGTTCAGCTTGTTTTTTATCATCTAATACCTTTACATTACCCTTTGATGCTTCTACAGCATAACCTTTTGGGATTAAAAAATTTCTAGCATAACCTTCAGAAACCTCTATAATTTCTCCTTGTTTTCCTACTTTTTTTACTGTTTGTAACATAATAACTTTCATAAAAAACACCTCCTAAATCCGTCTAAAATTAATGAAAAAGTCTCCTATACTAGCTAATAGAAGGATTTGAAAAAATAGTGGATTACCAAAAAAATTTAATATAACTAAAGTCATTGTTATTATTCTTAAGGGTTTTGAGTTAATTTTCTTTATATAAAAGGTTATTATAGAGATTCCCTGTAATACTATAACCATTACTGTAACTTGTAATATATTGACCCCTATTCTAGTTAATTGAGGAAAACCTATAGGTATTATTTGAGCTAAAACAAATATCCATAACAGCCAATAACCGAATTTCCAATGACTAAAGGGCGGTAATTGTTCATAGGGCACTTTAAAACTCTTTAGAATTTTTTGAGTGACAGTTAAAGCTAAATAACCATAAAACATCGAAGCTAATATTAATAAAGCTGGAAGTATATAAATAAAATCAGCTTTTGACATTATAAATTGCTTTTCTATATCTACATTATTGCCAAATTGTTGTAAGAAAGATTGTACCATCTCTAAAGAAGAAATTTGAATTTCTAGTATTTCATCAAGAAAATCATATTCTAGAAAAGTTACTGCTAAATAAAAAATACAGATAAAGGATAATAATGTAGCTACTGAAGTGAGTAAAAAAGTAAAGGTAGGTTTGAGTTTTTTTGAAAAAGAATATCCTAATGTTAAACCAATAAAATTAGCAAATATCATATTAACTAAGGAGGTATAAGGGTCAACTCCCACAACAATAAGTAATATTATTGATAAAAAGGAAATCATTAAACCTACTTTAATATTATGCCTAATTACTGCAAAGATAATAGGAGTGGGTAATAAGAAAAAAGTTACTAAACCTAAGGGAGTATAAATAGTTAATAGAGATAATACTACTAAAATCCCTAATAACAGTGCCCCCTCTACTATTGATTTAGTAGTTATCCTTTTCATTTACTCACCTCTAGCCATCAAGTACTGTTTCAATTCTTCTATATCCTCTTTAAGCTCAGTAGAACCTTCCCCATCTAACGAATTTACCTTCTCCACTAGTTTTTGATCTAATTTTCTATAACTAAATCCTAGTTTTTTAGCCAACCTAAACAGAGCGATCATCAGACCTATAATATAATCTACTGCTAATTCATCTTTTCCTTTATTAAGGGAATCGTAAATACGGGTAACCCCTGCTAATATATTAACCTTTATAGCTTCTATACTATGTATATTTTTTACTATATCTATCTTTTCTTTTCCACTCATTTTCCCACCCCCAAGAAAAATCGATATATAGCAGAAAAGGGCAAAAATTTTGCCCCGTTTTTTCTACAAATTTTATTCAGCTGTGAATGGCAGTAATGCTAAGATCCTTGCTCTCTTAATAGCAGTTGTTAACTGTCTTTGGTGATGAGCACAGGTTCCAGAAATACGGCGAGGCATAATTTTACCTCTATCAGTAATATATTTACGAAGTTTGTCAGCACTTTTGTAATCAATTTGCTCAATTTTATCTACACAAAAGTTGCAAACTTTTTTACGGCCTCTTTTTTTATCTTTGCGCATCCTTTTCCCTCCTTACCAATTAAAATGGAACATCTTCATTTACTTCTTCGCCAAAAGATGCAAAATCTTCTCCTCCAACTGACTTAGATCGTGAGTCTAAAAATCTAACATTTTCGGCGACTACTTCTGTGACATATCTTCTTTGGCCATCTGGGGTTTCATAGCTTCTAGTTTGTATTCTACCGTCAACTCCCGCTAAGGAACCTTTTCTTAAATAGTTTGCACAATGTTCAGCTGCTGTTCTCCAAACAACAACTGGTATAAAGTCTGCATCCCTTTCCCCTTGTTGATTTGTATAATTTCTGTTGACAGCTAAGGTAAAAGTGGTTACAGCAATACCAGTATTGGGAGTATACCTAAGTTCTGGGTCTTTTGTGAGTCTACCCACTAATACCACTCGATTTATCATTGGTACTCCCCCTTATACTTAACCTTTTTTAACTATCATGTGTCTTAAGATTCCGTCGGTAATTTTTAGAATACGATCTAACTCATCAACAACTTGACCATTACCAGTAAAGTTAACTAAAACATAGTAACCTTCTTTTTTGTTGTTGATTTCGTAAGCTAAACGTTTTTTACCCCATTCATTAACCTCATCAACTGTTCCACCTTGATTGGTAATGATGCCGTTGAACTTTTCGATTAAAGCTTGAATAGCTTCTTGTTCAAGTTCAGGGTTTACAATAAATACTAATTCGTATTTTGTCATCGACATTCACCTCCTCCCTCTGGACTAACGGCCCTATTTTTCATAGGGCAGGGACTAATATATTATAACATAAAAATTAGAAAAAGCAAACCCTTCCTTTATTTAGGGTCTGCAAATTTTTTAAAACCTTTTTCAAATTTTTCCCTTGGTAATAACACACTTCTTTCACAATTTATACATTTTATTCTAAAATCTATTCCAACCCTTAAAATTTCCCAGACTTTATTACCACACGGATGGGGCTTTTTCATTTCTACTAAATCTCCTACTTGAAATTTTAAATTCATTCTAAGCGACCACTCCTTGTAAAGCCCTTGCCAACTGGTCTGGGCAAGATGTTCCATTCCTACATTGAATACCAGATAATTTTTCTATAATTTCTTCTACCCTTCTACCTTCTACTAACCTGGCAATTCCTTGTACATTTCCTGTACATCCCTTTATAAATTCTACTTTTACTACAATTCCATCCTTAACTTCGATTACTATTTCTTGAGAACATACTCCCTGTGGTTTAAATTTAAATAACAAAACAAATACCTCCTTAAACTATATTAACAATTATATCTATAATTTTATAAATAATTGGTGCAAATATCGAGTTTGCCATACTTATTTCAGGTAATTTATCTATTAAAAAATAGCTCAACCAATTTAAGATAATAATCACTATTGTCATAAATACAAAGTTTACTATGATATTTATAAAACAAGCTAATATTTTCTTATTATTATTCCCATTTAGTTCTATTTTTCTATTATACAACAATAATGATGATATTCCTTGTAGTATTAAGAAAATTAAAGTAAATATTATTAACATATTTAGTAATTGCCCTATTATACCACCAATGGTAATTAGCAATTCTTCTACTACAAAGCTTGTATTTTCTTTATAATACTCTTTTACTAGACGGTTTTGAATTTCCGTTGTTACAGGTAACTCTTCTACAATTTTTCTAACCATTAAATAATCTTTTACTGGTTCTTCAAAAACTTTAATTACATAGTCCTTTTGAGATAAAGTTTCTGTAATTTTTTCATATTTTACTATAGTTATTCTACCAAATAATGAAATAGATATTAATAATGCTTTTAGAAAAAATAATACTTTAATTATATATTTCTTATATTTTTTACTATAACCCCATATGCCGCTCCAAAAAATGCAGTTTATAAAAAGTAAATCTATAATCATAATCTTCACCTCCCTTAAAATTATTTAGGTATAGTGAAGATTATGATTAAAATCTAATTTAAATACAAAAATCAACTATAAAACAATGGATAATAACTTCATTATTAAATTTGCAGATATCCCTGCTACTAATCCCCCAATAGTATGGGATATTATAGCTTTGTTGATAAGCTCTCTAGTACCAAGGGCATCCATCATAGCTACATGGGTTGATAAATAACCTGACCAACACATTCCCATTGCTGTAAATACAGCAATATCACTAGCTTGTATTAAACCTCTTTCTAAAAATCCTGGGACTAACCCGATTGCAGCTCCTACAGCACCTAACGCAGTTACTGGAAAAGCTAAAGCTTCTGGACTTGAGAAACCAAAAATAGGTTCAAGGACTGGATATAAATATCTACCGATCCAAGGTAAAAATCCTACCCCTTCAAAGGCTGCTCCAGTATAGCCTTCTGGTGATGGGCCAAAGGTCAACATTAAAACTAAGGTACATATAAACAGTACCCCTGGGATTATAGCTAGTCCCATTTCTACCCCTGTTCTACCACCCTCTAAAACAGCTTCTAAAAATCTTTGGGGAATTGAACCATCCCTTATTTCCCGATATTCAAAAAGTTCTTTGTCATCTATATCTTCTCTATCATCTATAACATTATAAAATTTTTTTGTTGATCTTAGCATTAACCGTACACTTACAATACAACCAATAACAGCACCTATATTTCCTACAATAGCAGGTATAATGAACTCTTTACCTCTAGAAATCATAAAACTTGTTACGATTAGCCCCATTCCAAAAGCTGTCCCTAAATTACAAAGAACAGGTAACTGATGTTTTTTGAAGTATTTTTTAAAACCTTCATCTTTAGCTAAACTAATTATCGCAGGATTATCAGAAATATAAGTAGTTATTCCTCCAATAGCAGCTGCTCCAGGCAAATTAAAAAGGGGTTTCATTAGTGGTGATAATATTTTGTTAATTAAAGCTATTAAACCAAATTCAACTGCAACTGCTCCACAGGCTCCTGCTAATACAGCTACTGCCATTATATAAAGTACTGTGTCCAATAACAACACATGGGCAGTTTTCATAATAGTTGAAAACATATTATCAAATCCCATAATAAACCCTAGAGTTCCAACGAATAGAAAAAGAGCCCCTGATATTAAAAATGCCTCTAAGTTAACAGCTTTTACCCTTTTTTTAACAGTTTGAGCCATAACTCTCCACTCTCCAATTCTTTAATTACTTTTTAAATATACCGACGTAATAACTGCAAAAATTGTAGTTTTAACATTACCATTTAGTATTATTTCTGTAATCCAAGCAATCCCTCCTGCCATAATTGAAATTAAAATGGTTATAAAAATTTCTTTAAAATAATCTTCTAAATAACTAAAAAGTTTCTTCCTATATATTACGTAGGTTAATATATCATGAAAAATCTTAACACCTAAAAAAAGTAAGGATGTTAAGATTATTTTATTATCTATACCTCGCCCTGTAATGATGGAGTATAAAGCTTCTGCAAACAAAATTAAAATTATTAAATTAAAAATATATATACTGTAACTATTTTTCTTCATTATTTTCACCCTTTGAATGAATTCCTCTATTTCAAACATATCATCAATTTTTCACTAAAGCAACCCTTTTTTTGTTTTTAACAATTTAGAAAAAATATATTTAATTGAATTAACCATAATATATAAATTTAAAAATCCAAAAAAGGGATAAATATAACCTACTAAAGGGGTAAATCCAATTAGTGAAATAGATACTCCTAAAATTAGTAACAAAATAACCATAAGGTGGTAGTTTAATTTAAATTTTTCTTCTAATCTATTTATTAATCCAAATCCAATTCCCAGGGCAGAAGTTAAAATAGCAATACCAATAGCTATTATTAATAACCAACTAAATATTTTGTTGATATTAATTGTTAAGTCCATGATTGGTAAGTCTGAAGGAGACGCCAATTTAGCTGTTGCTCCTATCATTAAAAATAACATCAATCCCAATAATATACCTGCTAATAATGGAGCAATAATAACGGTTTTTTTATGGCAGATCTCTTTTTTTAATGAAGCTAGTACAACCATCCCTATTATTAAATTATAAGATACATAAACAATACTAGAAAACAGGTAATTTCTAGGAACAAGGGATGTAGATGTTGGAAAACTTTTTTCATATAACAAACTATAACTACAAAGAATCACTACTATTAAAAATAAAAAGGGTATAAGTATGCCATTTATGTTAATAATACCTTTTATCCCATTAATAAAAGATAACCAAAGTATAGTTATTATAATTAGATAAGCAATAAAACTATTAGGAATTATGTAGTTTATAAACAATGTATGGGCTGCCGCTATCATTATAGTAAAACTACCTAATAAAAATAGAGTTATTATAAAATCTATTATTTTTATGACTTTTCTACCAACCACTTTTTTCAATAAATCATAATAATTATATATTGATTCTTCATATACTATCTTAAGGTAAATCCAGCCAAAAAGTATAAAACCTAAAGTAGCCGTTATAGCTCCAATATATCCTTTGTTGTTAAATCTAGTAAAAAACTGAAAAACTTCTTGTCCGGTAGCAAACCCTGCTCCTACTATTACACCTACATAAGTTAAAGCGATTTTCCTAGATTCTTTATCCATAGTTAGCCCCCCTATTACCTTCTCCCATTGATTTTTTTAATTTTTGCAATTTCTTTATATAATTTCCTATGTCTTATGAATAATTTTTATGTTATTACATAAAAATTATTACGGCTAAAATTTAGGAGGTTTATTATGTTTGGGTTATTCGGTAAACCTGATAAAAAGATGTATAGTATAAGGGTTGATAGTAATTCACCTAACTGTCATTTTACTATTAAAAACAGCTTACTTGACTATATTCATACTGCTAAACCAGATTGGTCAGATCTCGTTGTAATGTGTATTGGTACAGACCGTTCTACCGGTGATAGTTTAGGTCCATTAGTTGGTAGTAAAATAGAAAAATTAAATAATATCGAAAGTGTTCATATTATGGGTACACTTGAAGATCCAGTACATGGAGCTAATCTTGAAGATAAATTAAAAAAATTGGTGAATTTTAAAAACCCCCTTGTAATTGCTATCGATGCTTGTTTGGGAAGCCTTGAAAATGTTAGTACTATATCCGTTGGGATCGGCAGTCTAAAACCCGGTGCTGGTGTAAAAAAAGAACTGCCGGAAGTAGGCCATATATATATAACAGGAGTAGTTAATGTCGGAGGTTTTATGGAATATTTTGTTTTACAGAATACCCGATTAGCTGTAGTTATGAAAATGGCTAATATTATAGCTGCTTCTTTGGAGTCAACAATTTTAGATTTAACTTTATTAAAAACCCATAAAAAAGCTTAAAGAAGGGCCAATGCCCTTCTTTTAATGTACTATTCTTCTTTGCACTTCTTCAACAACTTGTTCAGCTGTCAAAGCTCTACAATCTATTACCGGCACTTCATTTGTTACTGTTTGCATTCCTAAGAAATTTTCATCCATACCAGTTACTACTACTGCTACAGGATTTGTTACATTTTGAGATAAATTGACTGTTTTAAATCCTGCATTTTCTAGAGCTTGTTTTACATCTGTTAATCCATCTTCTACTGCCACTATATTTCTCATTTTTGAACCTCCTTAATTATTCTTTATAAAGGCCTGTTTATATTTTTTAATATTTCCTTCTCATTTATGCAAAAAAAAAAAAAGGTGTTTATCCCACCTTTTTAGACTCTTCCTTTTCTATTGTTTTTTCTTCCCTTATCATCTCACAACAACCTTTAAATATAGCTCCATCATCAATTGATAATTTATGTATTTTTATATCTCCATATACTTTAGCTGTTGTAAGTAATTGTAATAATCCTGAAGCTTCTATATTTCCTTTAACTACACCTGAAACAGTAATATGCCTTGCCTTAATATTAGCTTCTACTACTCCCGTTTCACCAACAATTATATCCCCACTTTGATTTATTTCTCCTATTATCTTACCATCTATTCTTAAAATTCCTTTGCCATTGAACTGACCATTAAAAAATGTTTCTTTCCCAATAATAGTATCTACCTTGGCATAATCAAGTTCTTCTTTCTTTTTAAACATTTTTTTCCCTCCCTATTTATTCATATATGTGCGAGGGTTAACTGGATTTCCCCTAACTCTCACCTCATAGTGTAAGTGAGGACCAGTACTACTCCCTGTACTCCCCATATATCCAATTAATTGACCTCTGGAAACTTCTTGATTAGGGCGAACAACAATTCTCGATAAATGGGCATAATAAGTTGTATAACCATAGCCATGTTCTATTACTACAAGATTACCCCATCCTCCTCTGTAAGAGGCAACAGTCACTCTACCATAAGCAGTAGCATAAATTGGTGTTCCTGTTGAATTTGCAATATCTATGCCTGTATGAAAATCTCTGCCCCCTGTAATGGGATGTCTTCTATTTCCAAAGGGAGAAGTTATCCTGCCAGAAGTTGGCCATCCTCTAGGTGTTGCATTTAACAGTCTATTCTGTTCTTCAATATCACTTATTATACTTTCCATAGATCCTTTTTGTTGTTGAATATTTTCGTTAATATGAACTAGACTTCTGTTTGCTCTATCAAGGGTGGTGATCCCCCTGTTAGTAGCAAATAAATATTCTCGTAATTGGTTAGTTTCTGCGTTTGTTTCATCATCGGTATATCCCCTTAACTTTTCCTCTAACTTCTTCAGCTCTTCAAACTTTTCTAGTAGAATTTCTGCTTCCTGTGCCAATAATTCAATTTGAGCACTTTTAGCTATATTTTCTTGTCTTAATGAATCTAATTCATCTAATGATTTAACTAATTCTACATACTTTGTAGCAAAACCTATACTTAGCATTATTACCCCAAGCAATAATACACCTATTATTTGTATAAGGGTAAGAGGTAGTTTAAAAACTAAAGGCGAATCTTCGTTATGGGGTATTACCATAATTGTAAATTTATTTTTATCTTTCCCCTGCAAATACTCCCCCCCCTTTCAATTACTTTAATTTTATTAGTTCTACACAAAATTCTTACTTCCTGCAAAATTATTCTTTTTTTCTTTAGCTATTTTTATAGCTTTTTCTTCTTCCTGGGTTAAATGGTAATTTGATTTACCATTTACAATGGGTTTTGCATAAACCCTAGATTCTTCTCTTCCATAAATACTACTTATAACTATTCCATCAAAATTATCATCTAATAGTGCAATAGCAAAACTGAGATCACTACCTGTATTATCAAAGGCATTAAAACGAACTATACTATAGTATTGAGGATGATTTTTGACTTTATCTAAATGTCTTTGAAAATTATGTTCTATCTGTTCTACATTAGAATTTAATATATGTAATCTTTTACCGAAATCAGTTAAAATCTCTTCTACATTTTTACCATTAGAAAACTTTGTAAGCTCTTTATATTTTTTTAACTTTTTATTCATATTTTTTATACTAATAAAAAACATCAGCCACGTTAACAACAACAATAAACTTACTGTTAGTAAAATTATATGACTGAATTCATTAAATATTTCTAAAGTATCCATCATTTTTTATCCCCCATTTACTTTTTAAGTATAACATTTTTATTATATCTTTATCTTTAAGGAAGTTCAAACTATTTTATAATAAAATTTAGCAAGATTTATTGCTTTTACACAATAAACCTTGCTTATTTTTTATAACAAATTAACTTAATCACAGACTGAAGACAAACTATAGACAAAGTCATCACCAGCTGTGGTAATTAAACAAAGATACGATTAAGTTGAGGAGATAGATTTAAGAGCTGATTAGATAAAAGGAAGAAGGGGTGAGGAACAGGACGTTCCGAAAGCTCTATTGAGCCATGGACGGCGAATTAGAGCGGTACCCTTCTTCCTTTTAGATAGAAGCCTTAAATCTCGACGTAAAACTTTGTTAGAATGTTTAATTACTACAGCCTTTAAAAAATGATTTTGTCTACAAACTGTTAATCTTGTTTATTATTTTCTATTAAATTTACAGGTGCCCAATTATTGGACCAATCC
>NZ_FOIF01000049.1 GCF_900111575.1 Anaerobranca gottschalkii DSM 13577
AAATAATGTCTTTAGATAGAGAAGAAAAACCACTAGTGAAGTTAGAAACAATAAAATGTCAGTTAAGGGAAATTTGGGAAAAAAGGGGGTAGGAGGAATTCTCCCCCTACCTTAAAAAGCTAAATAAATTATATTTGATTTCAAACCAATACATTATTAAAGCAAAGGTTAAAGCGGGAAACTTATTGATAATTGTTGCCCAAAGGGCACTTCTTCGATCAATGGCTATTAGAGGGAATAGGGCATCCCCGTCTTGTGAGATGGCATTTGCTAAGAGAGCGGAAAAAGGTACTAAACCATTTATATATAGGGTTACAAAGACTATCTGAGGACCACAGCCTGGAATTATTCCAACTGTTACCCCAATTATTATAGATATTATACCCGTTGCAAGTAACCAGTTTTCGATAATAATTTGCCCTGCTAGGTGGTCTCCCCCACCTACTCCAAAAGTTAATAGCTCATAGGCAAGATACCCGAAAAGTACCCACATAATAACAAAAGAGGTTTCTAAGGAATTTTGAATAAATGTTTTTTTTAAAGATTGGATTTTATCTTTTTCTGATTCTAAAGTATCATCCCTTAAAAATCTCTTTCCTTTGATAACAATAAATAGAGATAGGGCTGTTCCTGTAACACCAATGATTAAACCGAGATTTGGGATAAATAATTCATTGATGTCTATTTGCATCATATTTAAAATACCTAGGATTAAACCGAAGCTTATTAGGAACCAAAATCCATAGTTTACAAATTTCGAAGTAATTTTTTCTGTAGTGGTTAAAGGGGGAGTTTCTTCTTTTTTTCCCCTTGCTCCTCTTAAAATCAGCATCATCCGTTCAAATTTTTTTAATACAACAAACAGGAAATAAAAGTATTGTGGAGAATATTAATTGAAAGCAATTTTTTTTGTTGCATTTGGTTTAATTTTAAGTTTGTACTGTTATGAAAGAATGAGATAGGGTAAACCAGTTAATTTAAAAATTTTAATAAAATCTGTAAATCCTTCAATTGTAATATTGGAGGCATCATGGAGTTTGAAATTGACTAGGGGGTGCAAAGAACAAAGGGAAGGGGAGGATTTTATATGGGAATGTGGTGATACACAGTATTATAAGTAAGGCAAAGGCGGTATTATCTTCATAAGTTAAGGAGGCAAATATGAGAATTGAAAAAGATAATATTGTAATCAGAAGTGCTACTGTTGATGATGCTATTCACTTAAATAAGTGGTGGAATGACGGAAAGGTCATGGAACATGCGGGATTTCCCAATGGACTAGGGGAGTCTTTAGAAGATACTATTGAAAATATTAAAAGCAGGAATGACGAATTAAGGCAACTTTGTATTATAGAAATTGATGGTAAGGCTGTAGGTGAATTAAGTTACAGGATTAAAGGAGATACAGCATATCCTGGATGGAAAATATGTGATTTTAATTACCAGAACAAGGGATACGGTCCTAAAATCATTATGATGCTGTTTGAATTTCTTTTTACAGATGAAACCATTAATTCTAAATGTCCAATAGAAAGAATTGCTTGGGATACCATGCTTGAAAACAAAAGGGCTCAGTATGTTTACGAAAATAGAATTGGGGCCCGGAGAGTTGGAATAAGAAAAGACTGTTGGAAGGACCAGACTGGTAAATTGAGAACTGCTGTTGATTATGAAATTAACAAGGAAGACTTCTTTAGTGCCAGGAAATAAAGGTTTGAAAAAAATACATTTTATAATATTGCAATAAAGTAAAGGTACTATGTGCTAAAATCTAATGCTTTACTGAAAATATCATAGATTTGAATAGAGTCATGTATTCAGTAATACACGGTGAACCGTACCATAAATAACGTAGATTTTTTCTTAAATAATAGATCAGAAAATATATCATAAGATAAAAAAGTAAATAGAAAAAATAAAACTGTCGTCGATCACCAATAGTGCAAAAATCCAAAAATTCGAGCAGGAACTTTTGGATTTTAATGTAAAAAACAATGGATGATATCCCAATGGGATCATCCATTGTTTTTCAATTAGTTAGCTGCATTTATATTTACATAACCTACAGGCTGTTGTTCACTATTTTCCATAGTTTTAGATTGAGGAGATGAAATTTTAAGAGAAATAATAGCACCTAATAAACTTAGTATTGCAGAAACAATATAGCTATAGGTGTATGTTCCTGTTAAATCTCTAACAATACCTCCTAATAAAGGGCCAAAAACTCCACCAATTCCCCAAGCGGTTATAACTAAACCATAATTTAGACCGAAGTTTTTCATGCCGTAGTAATCGGCGGTAATTGCAGGGAAAACCGTTAGCATACCACCGAAGGTAAAGCCTACAGTAGCAATTCCTAAAGTTAGAGTAAAAGGATTAGTAAAGAAAGGCATTAACGCAAAAGCTATTACTTGAATAAAGTACATGGCTAAGAGGGAATTTTTTCGCCCTATAGAGTCTGAAATTACTCCCCAAGAAATTCTACCTAAGGCATTAAAAATAGCATAAATAATTGTAAGGGTAAAAGCTTTTTGGATACCAGCTTGCTCCAATCCGATATTTGAAAGTTGACCTATAACTAAAAGCCCAGCAAAGGTTCCGAAACAAAAAATAGTCCAGATCATATAAAATTGTTTAGTTTTTAAAGTTTCTTTCCAATTATAATCTAAGGAATTTGAACTTATAGAAGTTTTCTTTGCTGATACTTTCTTAGGCTGTGGAGGTTCATAATTGAGGGGAGGATTATTTATTAACTGTGCTAATAACATTATTCCTGTAAAGAAAGCTATTCCTAGGATGTAAAAAGTTTTGGCAACACCTTGAGTTTCTATTAAATATGTCGTTAAAGGAGCTACATAAACTGGGGCAAGGCCAAAACCACTTACTACTATTCCTGATATAATTCCCTTTTGAGTTGGATGAAACCACTTAATCGCTGCAGGAGTAGGTGCTGCATAGCCCATTCCCATAGCCATTCCAAAAATTAGACCAAAACCAATAACCAATGCCGGTAAAGTTAAAATATATCCAGATAAAACTAAACCAATACCTGCTAAAATAGAAGAAATCATAATAACAAATCTTGGCCCTAACTTATCTTGTAACTTTCCTCCAGGTACCATAGAAAAGGCAAATAGGGCACATGCTACCATATATGGTATTTGAGTTTGTGTAGCTGTCCAGCCAAATTCACTTCTCAGAGCTTTTGCTATAACACCCCAAGCATATAATGTTCCTAACATAAGATTAACTCCTAGACCTGCTAAAACTACAACTAAACCACGATTTTTTGTTTTCAACTTAATAGGTCTCCTTTCTATAATGTTATCCACTGTTTTATAAAAGAATTTTTTCACAAACTTTATTATATAACAACTTGTTTAAAATTAAAAGCCCCAATTTTCCATTGGGGCTTTTGTAATTATTATTTTTAAGCTTTGTTTATAGAGCCGAAAAGCTCCATTTTTTCCTTAACAGTCTTTTTGATTGCTTCATAACCAGGTGCTAAGATTTTACGGGGGTCATAACCTTTACCTTGTAAATCTTTACCTTCTTCAAAATACTTTCTAGTAGCTTGGGCAAAGGCTAATTGTTTTTCAGTATTAACATTTATTTTAGCAACACCTAAAGAAATAGCCTTTTTAATCATATCTTCTGGAATACCAGTTCCACCGTGTAACACTAGTGGCAATTCACCGGTAGCAGCTTTAATTCTTTCTAAGGCTTCAAAGTTTAATCCTTGCCAGTTTTCTGGATATTTTCCATGGATATTACCGATACCAGCAGCAAGCATATCGACACCTAGTTCAGCAATTGCTTTACACTCTTGAGGATCTGCTATTTCTCCAGTACCTACTACACCATCCTCTTCTCCACCAATAGAACCTACTTCAGCTTCCACAGAAATACCTTTAGAGTGAGCTAATTGAATAATTTCTTTAGTTTTTTGGATATTTTCTTCGATTGGGTAGTGGGAACCATCAAACATTACAGATGTAAACCCTGCTTCCATAGCTTTTATAGCTCCTTCATAACTACCATGGTCTAGATGGATTGCTACAGGAACTGTTATGTTTAATTCTTCAATCATGCCCTTTACCATACCAACAATGGTCTTATAACCGCCCATGTATTTACCGGCACCTTCTGATACCCCCAAAATAACAGGAGAGTTATTTTCTTGAGCAGTGGTAAGTATAGCCTTTGTCCACTCTAGGTTATTGATATTAAATTGTCCTACAGCATACTGACCAGCTCTAGCATCCTTTAACATTTTACTAGCAGAAACTAACATTAAATTACCTCCCAAAAATTTATTTGTCCTTTTTTATTATACCCTAATTTGGAGAAAAAGGAAGATTTATCATTACTTCTTTTTCCAAGAATCTTTTAAGGGAACGATTCTGTTAAAGACCAGCTTTTCTTTAGTGGTATATTTACTATCTACACAGAAATATCCTTGTCTGATAAATTGAAACTTATCTCCAATACTAGCATCTTTAATAGTAGGCTCAATTACACAGTTAGTTAATTTGATGAAGGATTGGGGGTTAATTTTTTCTTCCCATGTTTTAGTTTCATCTTTAAGTAAATCGTCATCTAAAAGCAAGCGATCATATAGATGGACATCTGCATATATACAGTTTTTAACAGGAACCCAGTGGATTGTTCCTTTTGGTTTTCTTTCATTAAAGCCACTACCACTCTTTGTTTGGGGATCATAAGTACAATGGAGTTCTACAATTTCACCCTGTTTATTTTTTATTACTTCGTTGCATTTAATAAAATATGCTCCCTTTAAACGAACTTCTACACCGGGGGATAACCGCTTAAATCCCTTTACCGGTTCTTCCATAAAATCTTCCCGCTCAATGTAAATTTCTCTACCAAAAGGCACCATTCTTGATCCTAATTGGGGATTTAGACTGTTATTTTCAATTTCTAAAAGTTCTTCTTCCCCTTCAGGGTAATTAGTGATGACTACTTTTAAAGGATCAAATACTGCCATTACTGTATTAACCTTTTCTTTGAGATCTTCCCTTAAGCAATGGTCTAACATAGATATATCTACTGTACTTTGATCTTTAGAAATTCCAATTTCCCCTAAAAAGCTGTGAATACTCTCTGGGGTATATCCCCTTCTTCTCAATCCTTTGATTGTCGGTAATCGTGGATCATCCCAGCCATCTACATAATTACCATAAACTAATTCTTTTAAATATCGTTTACTTGTTACTACACCGGTTAAATTAAATCTACCAAACTCCCTTTGTTTTGGTGGTTCAGGGATTTCTAGCTCTTTAAGGAACCATTCATATAAAGGGCGGTGGTCTTTAAACTCTATGGAGCATAGGGAATGGGTTACCCCTTCAATAGCATCTTGCAGAGGATGGGCATAATCGTACATTGGGTAAATACACCATTTGCTTCCCTGGCGATAATGTTCAGCATGAATGATTCTGTACATAACAGGATCCCTCATATTGATATTTGGTGAAGCCATATCAATCTTTGCCCTTAAAACTTTAGAACCAGCAGGGAATTCTCCGTTCTTCATCCTTTCAAATAAGTCTAAATTTTCCTCTACACTACGGTTTCTATATGGGCTTTCTTTCCCCGGTTCCGTTAGTGTACCCCGATATTCCCTTATTTCTTCAGGGGTTAGATCACAGACATAGGCCTTTCCCTTTTTAATCAATTGAACTGCATATTCATAAGTCTTTTCAAAGTAGTCGGATCCATATAAAATTCTATCTGGTATAAACTTTAGCCAATACATATCATCAATAATCGCTTGGGCATACTCTTCCTTTTCTTTTAAAGGGTTAGTATCGTCAAATCTAAGATTAAAGGTACCACCAAACTTTTTAGCAATTGTATAGCTAATATTGATGGCATAAGCACTACCTAAATGTAAATATCCATTAGGCTCCGGTGGAAAACGGGTACATATTTCTCTACTGTATGTACCATCTTTTATATCCCTTTCAACTTCTAAATGGAGAAAGTTATAAGCTAAGGGATCTTTAACCACATTATTTTCTTCAGCCATAAATATAACCTCCTTTATTATTTAAAAATTATTTATAAAATAAAAACTTTCGTCGCCAAGACCTTAAGCCTTGGGGACGAAAGTTGCTTTCGCGGTGCCACCCCAATTTATCAATATGTCACCATATTGATCTTAGAAGGTATATCAATACCTATGCTCTATAACAGGAGCTACTGTCACAGCATCCCCTTTAAGCTTAAAGGTTCCGTGTGAAGCTCAGAGCCTTGGTTCAATTAAATGTTCATACTCCTTTCCAGCTACCGGAGCTCTCTGGCAAGAACAAATTTAATCTACTCTTCTCATCATCGCCATAAAATATTCAATTATTTAATATTAGTTTTTAACTTTTGGTGTAATATATACTATCAAAGGTGGATTTTCTTGTCAATAAATACTCTAAAAATTTAGTGTTTTAAACCAAGGGCAAGTATGACCATCTACGCTATATTTACATCTAGGTTTACAATGATAACATAAATTTACATCTTCACCTTTTATAGCTTTATTTGTCCAGTTAGGATCAGCTAATAAAGCTCGTCCTACTGCAACCATATCAATTAAGTCATTTTCTAAAAGATATTCTGCTTCCTTTGGCACCCTTATACCAAATACACAAGCTACTGGAATATTAACAGCTTTCCTGATTTCTACACCCATATAAGTGATAAAAGAAAAGGGGAAATCCTTTGGTACATCTAAATTTTTGATACCAATACCATTAGAGACATTTAAAATATCTACACCTGCTTTTTCTAATTCCTGAGCTAAATATTTATCTTCAACAAAAGTAGGGTCATTTACTCCAAAGCGATAACCAATTATGAAGTCTTGTCCACAAGCTATTCGTATAGCACTGACAATTTCTAAAGGTAACCTAAATCTATTTTCCATGCTACCGCCGTAGAGGTCATCCCTTTTATTTATTAATGGTGAAGTAAATTGATTGAGGAGATAGCTGTGGGCACCATGAATCTCGACACCGTCAAGGCCAGCTTTTTTAGCACGGATTGCCCCGTTTATAAAGTCCTCTTTTACCTTCTCTATATCCTCTAAAGTCATAGGTATGTATTGGGTAGAATTATCTTTAGTATTATTTTCTTCAATAGGAGAAGGAACTAAAACTTTATCACCTACTGATTTCATACCAGCGTGAACAATTTGAAGAATTACTTTAGTTCCTTCTTGATGACACTTTTGGGCTATCTTAGCGAATTGAGGTATGTGTTCATCTTTCCAAATTCCCAATTGACTAGTGGCTAATCGCCCTTCTTTAGAAACGGCAGCAGCTTCAATAATTATTAGTCCTGTACCTCCTTCAGCCCTTAGACCATAGTGTCGTTGACGGTCAACGGTTTGGAAACCATCATCATCGGCCCAGTTAAAACAGACAAGGGGTGGCATTAAAATCCTATTTTTTATCTCTTTACCGTTGATGAGGATAGGTTTACTAATAACAGTTGCCATATAAAAACCTCCTAAACTTTTTACCTTAATTATACACTAAAAAGAAAAAAATAAAATATAATGGGGGAAATATATTAATTAGCAAAAAAGGTGATATAATAAGGGAAAATAAATCAAAGTGATTCTGAAAGGAATGTTGCAGATGAAAAAGGATAAAGAAAATTGGCAGATATTAGAAAGATTAAAACCCTTTATTAAAGAGGCTTGGGAGAATCATAAATTTTCTAAACCAACTCCAATACAATTAGAAAGCATACCCCATATTTTAGAAGGAAAGGATGTAATAGCCCATTCTCCTACCGGTACTGGAAAAACTTTGGCCTACATAATTCCTTTGTTAGAAAAAATAGATCCTAAGAATAAAACAGTTCAAGGGTTAATTTTAGCACCTTCCCACGAACTAGTGATGCAAATTTATGGAGTAATAACAGAATGGTCCCAAGGCTCTGAAATAAAAGCTATTCCATTAATTGGAGGAGCCAACATAAATAAGCAAATAGAAAAGCTTAAAGAAAAACCTCAAATAGTTATCGGTTCAGTAGGCCGGGTAATAGAGTTGATGAACCTGAAAAAGTTGAAATTACATGGAATAAAAACTATTGTACTAGATGAATTTGATGCACTGATGGCAAAAGAACATATAAATAAAATTAAAACTATTGTCGATGCCACATTGCGTGATAGGCAAATCTTATGCTTTTCCGCAACTTTGCCAAGGGAAGTAGAGGAACTTGCGTTAAGCTTAACTAAAAATCCTCAACTGATTCAAATCAAAAAAGAAGAAAGTGGTAGTAATACCCAACATTTTTATATCGAAGTAGAAGGAAGAAAAAAGGTAGATATCTTATCTAAAATATTGAAGAATGAAAAAATGAAAGTTCTATGTTTTGTCAACAACCATCATAAACTTTTAGAACTAGAAGCAAAATTGACCTTTAAGGGCCATACATTCAAAGTTCTATCAAGTAATACAGGGAAAAGGGAAAGGGTTGATGCTATCCAAAGTTTTAAAAAGGGAAAAATTTTAATATTATTGGCTACAGAAGTTTCTGCTAGAGGACTAGATATTCCTGGGATAACCCATGTGATAAACTTCGATTTACCTTACGATGAAAAAGGATATATCCATAGAAGTGGAAGATGTGGGAGAATGGGTGCTAAAGGGACAGTTATCTCTTTAGTAACAAAAAATGAAAGCCTTCAGTTAAAGAGAATTTGCCGTAAAATAAAAGGAATATCATTAAAAGAAAAAGTGCTATCCTTTGGTAAACTGGTAGATTCCCAATAATTTTTCTTCCTCTATTTTTAAAAATTTAAACAATAAAGAACTAGCTTTACTTAGTTAGCAAAGCTAGTTCTTCTTCTGTTAAATGTCGATATTGACCTAATTTCAAATTTTCATCTAACTTTAAATCACCCATGGCAATACGTTTAAGATAAATTACCCTTTTACCTACTGCCTGAAACATCCTTTTTACCTGGTGAAACTTGCCCTCATAAATGGTTAATTGGATTTGGGAAATTTCCCCTGATTTAATTATTTCTAACTGGCCAGGCATTGTGCGATAACCATCATCTAAAGTAACACCTTTGCTAAAGATTTCAACATCCCTTTGAGTTACTTCACCTAAAACATCGGCATAGTAAATTTTAGGTACCTTTTTTTTAGGGGAAGTGAGTTTATGGGCTAGTTTCCCATCATTAGTTAAGAGGAGAAGACCCTCAGTATCTTTATCTAACCTACCAACTGGAAAAGGTTTAAAGGCTTTATCTTCTTCTTTTAAAAGGTCTACTACCACTGGATCTCGATCATCTTCAGTAGCCGATAATACACCCGGTGGTTTATTCATCATAATATAAATGAATTCTTTATAAATAACAGGTTTACCACTCAAAATAATTTCATCACAATAGGGATCAACGTAAGCTGAGGGATCATTAGCCAATTCTCCATTTATAGAGACTTTACCAGCTTTAACTAACTTTTTTATATCTTTTCTCGAACCAAAGCCCATATTAGCTAATACTTTATCTAATCGCATCTTTTTACCCATTCTTCATTTCTCCTTCTTCATATTTCCAACCAGGGGGATACTCATTTTTCAACCATAGGTCTGAACTTTTAGCCCAACCTAGTGGATAATGATCTATAGAAATTAGATGCCAACCTTTAGGCCACTTAATTCCTTCAAGGGAAATTGTCTCACCTTTTAAGTATCGGATAGCTAAGTTTAGGTCCTTTTCATTATTAGAATTTAAGTGTACTATCTGGACCCCTTTTTGACATTGATCTTTGTTTATAGCCATTGCTAGAGCTTGACTAGGTTTAAAACGGCCTTTTTGGATAGTACCTAAAAGAAAGCCAGATCTTAAAACCTTTAAGCCTTTCAAAGACGGCAAATCTTTATTTTCCCAAAGAATATGTCCTTTTCTCTCTACTAAAAACCCATTATCAGGTAGAAGAGAAAATATAAAGGAAGGATCTTTCCAAATATCCATACTAAAATCTTTAAGGGCGTCCAATGATTGTTTATCTAAGGTATAACTATTTTTATCTTGTGAACTTGCTGGTGAAATATCTCTGGTATCCTTTAAAACAGAGACAAAATGCCCTTCTCCTTTAGCTAGATGGGGCCAAATCCTTTGACTTTTTTCCAATGAGAATTGGGGATAAGATTTGAGAAAATTATTTACTTGAAACTCATTTTCCTCTGGGGAAAAAGTGCAAGTAGAATACACCACCGTTCCACCAGGTTTAATTAGTTTAGGTATCCAACTCAAAATCTCCCTTTGCCAATGGACATATTTATTAACTTCTTCTTCACTCCAAACCTTGATCATTTGGGGATCTTTTCTAAACATTCCTTCACCGGAACAAGGGGCATCAACTAGTATTTTATCAAAAAAGCTTTGGAAATATTGGGCAATATTTTGAGGACTTTCATTTAGAACTAGAATATTTTTTACTCCATATCGTTCTATGTTTTTTAATAAAATTTTACTTCGCCGTTCATTGATATCATTAACTACTAGAAGGCCAGTATTATTTAACTTGGCAGCTAATTGTAAAGATTTTCCTCCAGGAGCTGCACAAAGGTCTAATACTTTATCATAGGGCTGGACATCCAACAACTCTGCCGGTAACATAGCACTAGGTTCTTGAATATAGTAGAGGCCGGCATAGTAATATGGATGTTTAGCAGGTCTGTATTTCTCATCATCGTAATAAAAACCATCACTACACCAAGGTATTTGATCTTTAAGGTATGGTAGTTTTTCTGATAGTTCTTGGGAGCTGATTTTCAATGAATTTGCTCTAAGACCTGAGTTTTTTGGTTGATTATAGCTGTCTAGGAAACTAGGAAACTCTCCCTTTAATAATTCTTCCATTTTCGTTAAAAAGGGTTTTGGTAGCTCCATAAAAATAACCTCTTTTCTTTTACTAAATATAACTAAATTTTATAATACTTTAAGGGATTTTTCTAGATTAATAATAGTAATTACCGGTATAAAGTTATTAGATGTGTTAAAATAATAATAAAAAATTTAACAAAAAGGTCAGGGATTGAAGGTATGGAAAAAAGTTATATGTTAAATAATTATAAGATTATAGGTAATCAATTTAGGGAGAAAAATCAATTAGATAAAGCTTTAAAATACTATTTGAAAGGGTATAATCTCTATGGTGGTGAAAATGATCCTGAATTATTGCTAGAATTAGGGTTGTTATTTGGGGAAATAGGTGATCTGGCTCAAAGTGAAAAAATTTTAAAACGGTTAACAGAAATAGATCCTCAAAATCCCAGTGGTTACTATAGTTTAGCCATTACATTAGAAGAAATAGGTGAAATACATAGAGCCATTGAAAGTTATAAAAAGGCAATTGAATTAGATCCTAAGTATTATCATGCCCATTTTTTTCTGGCTAACATTTATGATGAATTAGGTGATAAAGAAAAAGCAATAATCCATTATAAAAAAACTATTGAGATAGAAGAAAATTACTTTTGGGCTTATGTAAATTTAGGTTCAATTTATGAAGAACTGGGGGATTATCAACAAGCATTGGAATTGACAGAAAAAGCACTTAAAATAGATGGAACCAATTATAAAGCTCTATTTAATTTAGGTGTAATTCACAAAAAATTAGGAAATATAGAAAAGGCAAAGGAATATTACTTAAGAAGTATTGAAGAAAACCCCTATTATCCTTATTCCTATTTTAACTTAGCCCATATTTACGGGGAAGGAGGGGATTATTTAACAGGTATTAAATTATTGTCAGAAGGGATAAAGAAGAATAAAGATATAGCGGTCCTTTACTATAATCGGAGTTGTTATTACGCTTTAATAGGTAAAAAAGAAAATGCTTTACGGGATTTAATTACAGCGACTCGACTTGATGAAAAGTTAATATCATACATGAAAAAAGATAAAGAGCTTGATAGTATTAGGGATATGAAAGCTTATAAACTACTTTTTGAAGAATAGGAAAATAACCGGTGGGTCACCACCGGTTTATAAATATTCCCTTTTTACCAAATAATATAATAATAGGAAACCTAAAATTACAAAAATAATGGTAAATAAAACTTCAGTGAGTATTGACTCCATTTTTATTCTCCTTCAAGAATTTTTCAATATATATATTTCCTCATAAGTATTTAAATAATTACAGAATAAATAAAAAAAAACTCTAATGAAAAAATGGGGTGTAATTATGGAATTTTTAGAGGTAATAATTCAAACAGTATTAGCTTTTTTTACAATATTGTTTGTAACCAGGTTATTAGGTAGGCAACAGATTTCTCAACTAACACTCTATGAATACATAAATGGCATTACCTTTGGATCTATTGCAGCAAATTTAGCTACAGACCTAAATCAAAAAACTTATCAGCATCTCGTTGGCTTAGTCCTTTTTGGAGCTTTAACAGGTTTGGTATCATATATATCTTTAAAAAATCGCCCTTTTAGAAAAGTAGTAGAGGGAGAACCTATATTAGCTATACACGAAGGAAAGTTGTTAGAGCAAAACCTTAATAAAGCAAGATATAGTGTAGATGAATTAAATGAATTACTAAGGAAAAAAGATTGTTTTAATATAAATGATGTTCAATATGGTATATTAGAGATAAATGGAGATCTTTCTATAATAAAAAAACCTGAGAAAGATAATGTTAAAATCGAGGATTTAGCCATCACTAAACCTAAGGGAGATGGTATAGCTACTGAGTTAATCATTGGTGGCCAAATTATCTATGAAAACTTGCAAAAGAAAAACCTAAAAGGAAAAGATTTGTTGAAAATATTAAAAAACTATAATGTTAAGGAAGTTAGTGAAGTTATGTATTGTACCATTGATACTAATGGTAATTTTTATGTAGATACATATCATGATAACTTACAGGAAAAAGTGGATTTTAGTGAAGATAATGAAAATGTTTAAACTTGGGAGGTTTTATATTAATGCTAAGTGTTATTTCTAATCTATTAGGAGTTATTTTCATAATATTTCTTGCTTTTATTTCAAAGTCTTTAAATAATCTATTTAAACCTATTATTACCCTAGAGGCAATAACCATTGGAATAATCCTCGGTATGATTATTAAAAATACTATAGGTGTTTCAGAAAAAATTGATAAAGGAGTAGCCTTTATCAGCAAATACTTTTTAGAACTAGGGATTGTACTTTTAGGTTTTCGTTTAACATTATCTGGTTTTGCAGTATTAGGTTTCAAAGGGATTGTCATTATAGGTCTACATATTCTAATAACTATTATTTTAATTATATTCTTAGGAAAGTATTTAATAAAATGTGATAAAATCTTTACAGCTTTTCTGGCGGTGGGAACAGCAATTTGTGGTTCATCGGCAATAGCTGCTTTAGCACCTATAATGAAAGATGAGAAAAAGGCCCCTGTGACCATATCACTAGTTAACTTAATGGCAGCTATAGGGGTATTGATATATACGGCAGTAGGGCACCTAAATTTCCTTACTCCTTGGCAATACGGTTTTTGGTCTGGTTTAACATTACATGGAGTTGGACATGCTATTGGAGCAGCTTTTTCTTTAGGGATAGAATCGGGGGAAATAGGGACAATTGTAAAGATGACAAGGGTAGCTTATTTAGCACCGGTTATTATGGTTTTTAGCATCTTTTCTACTACTGGTGAAGAAAGGGAAAAATATAGACTCAAACTACCTAGCTACCTATATTTATTTTTTCTCACTTCCATTATAAACGGTTTAAATCTACTACCCTTTGATATTTCCGATTATTTAGGGGGATTAAGTTCAGACCTCATCCTTCTAGCTATGATAGCTTTAGGGTTAACCGTCGATTTTTCTTCTTTTAAAAATCAAGGGTTAAAGGGTATAATATTAGTTGTATCGGGATTTTTGCTGTCTTCTTTTCTAGGATTGGCAATTTTATCGGCTTTATAAAAACTTAAGGGGGTAATTTAACAGCTAACAAAACATTATAGAAATTTACGCAATATTCTTGAATTTATATAATTTTTATATTATGATAAATTCAAGAGGTGATGATAATGAAATATTATAACATAGGGAAATTTGCAAAACTTATAGGTAAAAATCCTCAAACATTGAGAGAATGGGATAAAAAAGGTAAAAGGGCAAATAAAGTAAAGAAAATGATTAAGGAGCTGGTAGAAGATGATAAAGACCTATAAAGTAATGCTTCTACCTAACAACAAACAAAAAACTAAACTAAAGGAATGTGCAGGAGTAGCAAGATGGGCATATAATTGGGCTTTAGCTACAGAACAAGAGAATTATAATAACGGTGGTAAATTTTTAAATGATAGAGAACTTAGGAAAAGATTAACTGAGCTAAAAAAGACAAAAGAATACTCATGGCTTAATGACTATTCAAATAATATAACAAAACAAGCTATTAAGGATGCCTGCCTAGCATATAAAAA
>NZ_FOIF01000050.1 GCF_900111575.1 Anaerobranca gottschalkii DSM 13577
GACAAATACCGATAATTACCGGAGCAGAGGAATATGCTTCCTATGGGTTAATACCTGCTGGGGCCTATCGGAATAGGGAACATTTTAAAGCTAAGGTAGAAATAGGTAAAAATGTCCCTCAAACTATAGATGATATCATCCATGATCCCCAAACTTCCGGTGGTTTGCTATTTAGTTGTGATCCCCATTTAACCGATACAATTATTGGAGAAATGGAGAAAAAAGGAATTGGGGCTAAGAAAATAGGATGGACAACTAAGGGAACTGGTAGGATTATTTTAAAATAATTTAAATATAGATGATTTTTTCGTTGCAACACCCTATGGAATAGTATATAATAGAAGTGGGAATGGATGAGTGCTGGTGTGCTCTCTGGACTTCAAATCCAGTAGTGGGTATGAATAATATCCATGGTGGGTTCGATTCCCATGCATTCCCGCCAATTTTTTTACAAGGAAGGTGAAAGATATCACATTCACTATTTATAAGAAAATTTAAAATTTTTTGAATGTGAAAGAGATATGTCCAAAAAAAATCTAATAATAACAAGGTATGTCAATGATGTCCCTAGTGATGTTGAAGATTTTGTTATCGAAGAAATCCCTTTAACTATATTTCTAAATGGTGAACAATTTATAACTTTACTGTCTACTCCCCGTTATCAAGAAGAATTAGTAGTAGGATTTCTTCTGTCAGAAGGATTGATTAAAACAAAAGAAGACATTGAAAAAATGGACTTAAATATTGAACAAAGCCATGTGTATGTGGAACTGAAAAATAAAAATCCTTTAGCTCAAAAACTCCATGGCAAAAGGACTATTACCACTGGATGTGGAAAAGGGACAATTTTTTACAATGTTTTAGATTCTATGAAAATCCAGAAATTATCTGATAAAGGGGCATACCATGTCGCTAAAATAACTGAACTAATGAATAAAGTTCAAGGAAAATCAGAATTATATAGAGAAACTGGTGGAGTACACTTTGCTTGTTTAGCAGGGGAGGAGATATTGTACTTTAGGGAAGATATAGGTAGACATAATGCAGTAGATAAAGTGTTAGGTAGAGCTTTTTTAGATGGAGTGGATATCAAAGATAAGATTTTGCTCACCAGTGGAAGGTTGTCATCAGAGATAGTATTAAAAGTATTAAAGGCGGGAATTCCTATATTGGTTTCTAGATCTGCACCAAGTTCATTGGCTGTAGAAATCGCTAAACAAAGGGGTCTTACCCTTTGTGGTTTTGTTAGAGGAAATAAACTAAATTGTTATGCAAATCCCTTTAGAATTCTGAGTTAGGATGGTGGTAAAAATGATTAAAAACATTTTAGGTTTTATTTTACTGTTTGGCACAGGGGTTCTCTTTTTAGGGCAAACCATTGCTTCATTAGAAAATCAAATGCTATTAAGTTTAACTATTTTAACAACAATAATTTTCTTGTTAGGTGTTTACTTTCATATCAAAGGTTTACAAAATTAGTATTCAGGGGTGATAAATCATGTTGAACAATAAAAATCTACAAATTGTATTAACAGCTATCTTAGCAATTATTATGACATACTATCTAAGTATTACCCTGGGTTTAGGACCTGTGGTGGCATCAGGGATAGTTGGTTTATCTGTGGCATTATTTTTACCTACGGACTTATCGATAGTTGCTTATACCGCTGCCTTTGCTGGAATGTCTAGTGCTGCTGTTCTTCAAACATATCCTATGGCAGTTTTAGCAGGAGTATTAGTAGGAATTATTTTTATCATCACCCAACCTTTATATCAAGGTTTTGGTGGTAAACTAGGAACAATAGCAGCTTGTGCAGTATTTATCACAGCGAGATTATTCAGCTTATTTTAAAGGGGTGATAACATGTTAGAAATTTTAATTGTCAGTTTAGTTGCAGGAATTTTAACCTTTTATATAAACCACTATTTAAGTAAAGGTCCGGTATTTGCATCTGCCACTGTAGCTTTAATTTCAGGGTTAGTATTACCTCAAATTTTTGAGAATGGAACTATGTTGGCGGTAGTAGCCACCTGTGCTTCCTATGCCGGAATGTCAGCTAAAACAAGGATGACTAATTTTATTGAGATGGGTTTAGCTAGCCTTTTGAGCGGCTTTATCTTCTATGTTTCCCAAAATGCCTTAGTTGGCCATGGTGGTAGATTAGGTACCATTGCAGCCATAGCGGTAATCACAGTATGGGGTGCAAAACAGTTGGTAGTTTTAGTTCAAGGATATCTAAAAAAAAGTGAAACTTTAGAGTTAAACAAACAAGTAAATTAATTTGTGTTTTTTTCAAAAAAGTAGTATAATTTTTCCAAAAGGACTAACGTTTGTTAGTCCTTAATTTATAACAGGGTGAATTAATTGTCTTTAAGGTAAAGTCTAATAGAGTTGGAGGGGATTTTTTTGGGCTATTTAACTGTAAAAACCGTTGAAGAAGTAAATGAAATCTTAGCTAGCTTTAAAGTCAATAGGGAGATTGAAAGAATAAAAATATTTGAAGGTTTGAATAGGGAGTTGGCAAGGGATATTTATGCACCAATTTCCCTTCCCCCTTTTAACCGTTCCGCTGTAGATGGTTATTGTGTAAATTGGGAAGATGTCTCCGGGGCTTCTGAATCCCTCCCTATTTTTTTAAAAGTAGTAGAAAATATAGAGATGGGGCAAAAACCAAAAAAACAATTGGGTAGAGATGAAGCTATGATGGTAGCTACAGGAAGTATGTTGCCAGAAGGGGCTAATGCAGTGGTTATGGTAGAAGAAACAGAGAGTTTAGCTGAAGACGAAGTGGCTATATATAGCAGTGTTGCCTGTTATGAAAATGTTTTGCTGGCGGGGGAAGATGTTAAACAAGGAGAATTGGTTTTACCAAAGGGAACTAAATTGACCCCTGAAAATATTAGTCTATTAGCTGCCTTAGGGATAACTGAAGTGGAAGTTTTACAAAGGATTGTAGTAGGGATCCTTTCTACCGGTGATGAATTGGTAGAATTAGGGGAAGAGATAAATTTAGGCCAAATTTACAATAGTAATGGCCCAGGCCTTATTGCTGCAGTATCTAGTTGTGGAGCTATACCAAGGTATTACGGAATAATCAAAGATGACTTTAATATATTAAAGGAAAGTTTAGAAAAAGCTGTAAGGGAATGTCAACTGGTGATTTTAACAGGGGGAACATCAATAGGGACTAAGGATTATGTGGTAAAAGCTATAGAAGGCTTGGGGAAGCCAGGGGTATTAGTCCATGGAATTGCTATAAAACCTGGAAAACCGACGATTATCGGAGCTGTTAATTCTATCCCTATTTTTGGTCTATCAGGGAATCCCTTTTCTGCCCTTTTAGGTTTTAGATTATTTGTCCAAAAACTTTTAGCTCCGACAGAGGAGGTTTTCGTAGAAGGAAAGGTCGCTAGAAACATCCCTTCAACGGGAGGAAGGCGAGATTATATTCCAGTTAATATAGTAAAAAAGGAAGATGGATTATGGTTAAATCCTATCTTTTCTAAGTCTAATTCCATCGGAGTTCTTTCTAAAATGGATGGATTATTGGTGATAGAATCAGGTTCTGAGGGGTTAGAGGAAGGGCAGATAGGTAAAGTATTGTTAAAGGAAGGGAAAAGTTATGGTTTATTTAAATAACACTCCAGTAGATGAACTGTTACAAGGTTTTTTAAAGGTGTTAGGTGATTACAGATTTAATTCCGTAGAAACTATTTCAGTAATTGATGGTTTAGATAGAACATTAGCTGAAAATATTTTTGCTAAAAGGTCTGTTCCCCATTATCACAGTTCTGCCATGGATGGTTATCAAGTGAGGGCAGAAGATACTAAAATGGCCAATGTCGATAACCCAATATTTTTATCCCAGGAAAAAATTAAATACTGTGATACAGGAGAACTTATTGAACCCCAGTTTGACAGTGTAATTAAAATTGAGGATGTACATAAAAGGGATAATGGTATTGAAATAATAGGGGGAGCTACTAAATGGCAAAATATCAGGCCTATTGGAGAAGATATAACTGCCCATGACCTGCTATTTACCGTAGGTAGAAAGTTACAACCGATGGATATTGCAGCACTGATAGCCAGTGGAACTTATCAAATTAAAGTCTTTAAAAAACCTAAAGTCGCTATAATCCCTACCGGTGATGAAATAATTCCTTGGCAAAAAGAACCGAAAGAAGGGGAAATACCGGACAGCAATTCCCAATTGTTTGCTAATATGATTAAACAGTGGGGTGGTGAACCTACAGTATATCCAGTTACTCCTGATAATTTTGACCTTTTAGAAAGGGTAGTGAAAGAAGCTTGGGAAGAAAATGATTTGATTTTAGTTAATGCCGGTTCATCGGCGGGGAGTGAAGATTACACATCTAAGGTAATTAACCATTTAGGAAAAGTGTATTATCACGGAGTAGCGATAAAACCTGGGAAACCAGCGATCTTTGGAAAAATAGGGGAAAAACCAGTTATCGGGATCCCTGGGTATCCTGTATCTGCCTATGTTGTCATGGAAGAAATAATAAAAAAACTCTATTTTTATTTAAAGGGAGAAAAACTACCTAAAAGGAAAAAGATTGAAGGTAAGCTGACAAAACCAGTTAATTCTGACCTTAAATTCCAAGAATACGTTAGGGTTAAAGTTGGGAAAATTAAGGAACAATATGTAGTAACCCCTTTAGCCAGGGGAGCTGCCCTAATGTCTACTGTTATGGATGGGGATGGTTTTTTAATTATCCCACAAAATTCTGAAGGTTATCGGGCTGGGGAAGTTGTGCAAGTAGAACTTTTTGAGGATAAGGATTTTGATGATATTTTCGTATGTATAGGAAGTCATGATTTAGCTTTAGATATTTTAGCAACCTATTTAGCTCCTCAGTTTAGTTTAAGTTCTGCCCATGTTGGAAGTTTAGGGGGGATTATGGCTGTTAAAAAAGGTGAAACCCATTTTGCAGGAATTCACCTATTAGATCCACAAACAGGAGAATATAATATCTCCTATGTAAAAAAATACTTAAAAGATACAGGTGCCATATTAGTTCATTTGGCAAAAAGAACCCAAGGATTAATGGTAGCAAAAGGGAATCCTTTAAATATTAATTCTATAAGAGATTTAAAGGGTAAAAGGATAGCTAACCGGCAAAAGGGTGCTGGAACCCGGGTGTTATTAGATTATCTCATGGAGAAAGAAAAGATAAAACCTGGGGAAATAGAAGGATATAACAGGGAGTATTTTACCCATTTAGCAGTTGCCCAAGAAGTTAAAAGTAATAGGGCTGATGCTGCTATGGGGATTTATGCTGCAGCAAAAGCAATGGATCTGGATTTTGTACCCCTTTATGAAGAAAGTTATGATTTACTAGTGACTCCAGATTTTTTTAATTCACCTAATTTTAAATTTGTATTAGAAACTTTGAGAACTAAGAGGTTTAGGAGGGAAGTTGAAGAATTAGGGGGGTATAATTTGAATAAAAGTGGAGAAATTATCTTTGTGGAAGAAGAAAAAAATTAAAAAATTTTTTTGTAACCCCTTGATTTTTTTAAAATGATTAGTTAAAATATGGATAGAAATTAGCACTCATCTAGATAGAGTGCTAACAAAAATAAAAGTAATGAGGAGGGTATTTCAAATGAACATTAGGCCATTAGGAGACAGAGTGGTTATTAAAGTATTAGAATCTGAACAAAAAACTGCCAGTGGGATTGTTATCCCAGATAAAGCTAAAGAAAGACCTCAAGAAGGAGAAGTAATTGCAGTAGGAAGTGGAAAAGTTCTAGACAATGGAACAAAAGTTGAGCTAGAAGTTAAAGTAGGAGATAGAGTAATTTTCTCTAAATATGCTGGAACTGAAGTAAAAATTGACAATGAAGAACACTTAATTTTAAGTGAAAGAGATATTCTTGCAGTAATTAACAAATAACTTTAAGGAGGTTGATAGTAATGGCAAAAGTAATTAAGTTCACTGAAGATGCCCGCCGTTCATTAGAAAGAGGAGTTAATAAATTAGCTGATACTGTAAAAGTTACATTAGGTCCAAAGGGAAGAAATGTAGTTCTTGATAAAAAATTCGGTTCTCCATTGATTACTAATGATGGTGTAACAATTGCAAAAGAAATTGAATTAGAAGATCCCTTTGAAAATATGGGTGCCCAATTAGTTAAAGAAGTAGCTACTAAGACTAATGATGTTGCTGGTGACGGTACAACCACTGCAACAGTATTAGCCCAAGCTATTATTAGAGAAGGAATTAAAAATGTAACTGCTGGTGCTAATCCGATGATCCTTAAAAAGGGTATCGAAAAAGCAGTTGAAAGTGTAGTTGCTGAAATTAAAAATATTGCTAAACCTATTGAAAATAAAGAAGCTATTGCTCAAGTTGCTGCCATTTCAGCTGCCGATGAAAAAATCGGTGAGTTAATAGCAGAAGCTATGGAGAAAGTTGGTAAAGATGGTGTTATCACCGTTGAAGAATCTAAAGGCTTTACTACTAACTTAAATGTTGTTGAAGGTATGCAATTTGACAGGGGATACATATCACCCTACATGGTAACAGATACTGAAAAAATGGAAGCTGTTTTAGATGATCCGTATATCCTTATCACTGATAAAAAGATTACAAGCATTCAAGATATTTTACCAATCCTTGAAAAAATTGTTCAACAAGGTAAACAATTATTACTAATTGCTGAAGATGTTGAAGGAGAAGCTTTAGCTACATTAGTAGTAAATAAATTAAGAGGTACTTTTACTTGTGTTGCTGTTAAAGCTCCTGGTTTTGGTGACAGAAGAAAAGCTATGTTAGAAGATATCGCTATACTAACCGGCGGCCAAGTAATTTCTGAAGAAGTTGGTTTAGATATTAAAAATGCCGATATTACTATGTTAGGTAGAGCCCGTCAAGTTAAAGTTACTAAAGAAAATACCATTATCGTTGATGGTGCCGGTAGCCAAGATGAAATCAAGAAAAGGGTTGCTCAAATCAAAGTTCAAATTGAAGAGACTACCTCTGAGTTTGACAAAGAGAAACTTCAAGAGCGCTTAGCTAAGTTAGCTGGTGGAGTAGCTGTAATCGAAGTTGGTGCTGCTACTGAAACTGAGTTAAAAGAGAAAAAATTACGGATTGAAGATGCTTTAGCTGCTACCCGTGCTGCCGTTGAAGAAGGTATCGTAGCTGGTGGTGGTACTGCCCTTGTAGATGCTCTTCATGTTTTAGATAAAATTCAATTAACTGGAGATGAAGCTACTGGTTTGCAAATTGTCAAACGTGCTTTAGAAGAACCTCTAAGACAAATAGCTGAAAATGCTGGTTTTGAAGGTTCTGTAGTAGTAGAAAGGGTGAAAAAAGAACCAGTAGGTGTTGGTTTCAATGCTTTAACTGGACAATATGAAGATATGATTGCAGCTGGTATCGTTGACCCAGCCAAAGTTACTCGCTCTGCTTTACAAAATGCAGCTAGTATTTCAGCTATGTTCTTAACAACTGAAGCAGTAGTTGCTGAAAAACCTGAAGAAAAAAGTGATAACCCAATGCCTGGCGGAATGCCAATGATGTAAAAAATAAACTGCCCGATGTAAAAGGGCAGTTTATTTTTTTATTTTTTTAAAAAAGCAGGAAATTGGATTTTTTTGTCTAATATAATATATTAGTGTAAATTAACTAATATTTGTCCTTGGGGATTTGGAGGGGTAATGATATGGACTTTTCTGCAATACAAGAATCCATAAATAAAATAGAAGGGGTTATCCTTTCTAAAGTAGTCCATGAAAAGGGAGAAATCTCGGAAATTCATGTGTTAGCTAATAATAATAAATCACCGAAACAAATTGTAAGGGATATAGAATCAGCTTTATATGTAATACATAATTATAAAATAGATAAAAACAAAATTAGTATTGCTTCTATACAAGGAGAAGAATTGCTAAATAAAGAAAAAAGGGTTAAGTTTAGTTCCGTTGAGTTAAGGAATAAACAAAATAAAGTGGAATGTACAGTTACCCTTTCCTATGATGATAAAGAATATACCGTTGAAGAAATGGATATTAATACCACTTTAAATCGAAAAAAAATTGTTTTAAAAACAACCCTAAAAGCTGTTGAAGAAATTTTAGGTTTAGATAATATTTTTGATGGACAAGAGGTGATTATTAATACTAGTATAGGGGTATCAGTAGTTACAGTAATAGTTATTACTTTAATAACAGGAAAAGAAGAAGTACTTGTTGGTTCAGCTCTAGTTAAAAATGATGAATATGAAGCTATTGCCAGAGCAGCTTTAGATGCAGTAAACAGAACAATTTTAATGACAACTAAATAGCTATAAAAAGGCCGATTTTTAAACTTTTTCACATAGCGGAGCTTTGCGACAGATGTTAGCGTAGGTCTGTTAGCCTAAGCTAAAGGAGTGACTAAAATGAAAAAATTTTTACCTGCTATTATCGCTTTATTAACTTTGGTTTTAGCTGGAGCTTCTCATGTTAGCTGGTTTTAAAGGTTTTTAATTAAAAATCGGCCTTTTTTAATCTAGAGGAGGGAAAAGTGTGAAAAATAATTATAAACTACCCTTATACTTAGCCTTTATATACAGCCTCTTTGCTTTAACTTTTGGTTATGCTTATTTTAGATATCCCTTTGATATAGATGTTATTACTTTATTGTTTTTTTGCTTTTTGGCAGCAGTAACAGAATCAATGGCTATTGTTTATAAAAAGTTGGCATTTAGCCCTGGTTTTATTATTACAACGGCATCTATAATCCTTTTTGGTACATTGCCTGCTATGGTTATTGTTTTTGCAGGAATGATTTTTAGGGTAGTAAGACATCAAAACAAGTATTACCATTTTTTAAATGTGCCTATCTATAAAAGTTTTTTTAATGGTTCAGTTGTAGGTATTTCAGTTTTTACTGCCGCTGAAGTTTATCGGTATACAAGTATATTGCCATTGGCCCCTATTGCCAACATCACCTTTGGCTTGGTGGCTGTATTTATAATTTTCGCCGTTATAAATTATTTATTGGTATCTATTTTGATGGCTATTATTTCAAATGTTAAAGTATGGTTAAATTTAAAAAACCAACTTGGATTTATATTAATAGGTATTTTTTTTACTGCCCCATTTGGAATGTTATTAGTTTACATGTACAACCACTTTGAGATCGGCGGTGTTTTGGTAATTTTTATCCCCATGTTGTTTATCCGCTATACTTATGGCCTTTATATTGATTCTAAAAGTAAGTATCACGAAATGGTAAAAGTGTTGATGAATGCTTTAGAAATGAGGGACAAGTATACTGAAGGTCATTGTAGAAATGTGGCAAAGATAGTTAAAAAAATCGCTGAAGAATTGAAATACAGTGACAACAGAATAGAAGAATTAGAACTTGCAGCATATCTACATGATATCGGTAAAATAGGAATTCCAGATAATATTTTAAATAAGCCTGACAAGTTGACAAAGGAAGAATATCAGATTATTCAACAACATCCAGTAATCGGTTATAATATCGTAAAAGACATTTATGGTATCGGTAGAATTGTCGATCTAGTAAAATATCACCATGAGAGATATGATGGAACTGGATATCCCGAAGGGAAAAAGGGTGATGAAATAGATTTAGATGTCTATATTTTACAACTAGCCGATGCATTAGATGCCATGTCTACTGATAGAATTTACCGAAGGGCATTAAATGAAGAGGAAATAAAGATTGAGTTGTTAAAAAATAGGGGGAAACAGTTTCACCCTAAACTCGTTGATATATATCTAAAAATTTTAGAAAAGGAAAAAAAGGAGAAATAGAAATGCTTTTTATTATTTTTATAATCCTTGGTATAGTAATTGGTTTGTTATTAAAGGGCGATATAAGGAAAATTGATGTAACAAAATTAAGATATCCTTACATCGCTATCGGTGCTTTTGGTATTGAAGTGATTCTTTTTACTTTAGTTAGAAAAGATATAATCCAGAGGGGTATGTTGACATATATACCTTACCTTTTTCAATATTTTTTGATCCTCTTTTTTGTTTATTTAAACAGAAAAAACTTTGGTCTTTTAACTATTGGCCTTGGAATATTTTTAAATGCTTTAGTAATATTCTTAAATGGAGGTGCTATGCCAGTCTCACCGGAAGGGTTAGTTAAAACTGGAATCGCTCCATCTATAGATGCTGCGACAGAAGGATTGATTGCAGCAGAGGGGTTGTATACTGTAATAACTTCTGAAACCCTGTTGCCTTTTTTAGGTGATGTCATTCCTTTTTGGCGATATGTTATGAGTATAGGAGATGTTTTTATTTTTATAGGTGTTATGGTATATATAATAACTGAAATGAAAAGTTAATAGATTGTAACCATGTTTTGAGCTATTATAGTAATAATTATGAATATAGCAGAAACATGGTTTGTTTTATATATGAAGATGGCAAAGGGGAGATACTGATGAAAATACATTTTTTAGGGGCAGCGGAAATGGTGACAGGTTCTAATTTTTTAATCGAAACAGGTAATTATAAAATTCTGTTAGATTGTGGAATGTTTCAAGGTAGTAAAGGACTAGAAAAGTTGAATAGGGAGGAATTCCCTTTTTCGCCAAAGGAAATAGATTATCTGTTACTTAGCCATTCCCATATCGACCACAGTGGAAGGATACCTAAATTGGTTAAAGAGGGATTTAGAGGGGAGATTATCTGTACGAAAGGGACAAAAGACCTAGCGGCATTGATGTTAGAAGATAGTGCCCATATTCAAGTGGCCGATACAAAGTGGGAAAACAAAAAAAGGGAGAGGGCAGGTCAATCTCCATTAGAACCCCTTTACACAGTAGAAGACGCTAAAAACAGTGTACGTTTTTTTACAGGAGTTTTGTATAATCAGAAGATAAATTTAAATGAAAGTATAGTAGTCAGGTTTAAAGATGCAGGCCATATTTTAGGTTCAGCAATAATTGAACTATGGATAAAGGAAGATGGTAAAACAGTTAAAATTGTTTATTCAGGGGATTTAGGGATGAAAAATAAACCATTAATCCGGGATCCAGAAATTGTAGAAGAAGCAGATTATTTAATTTTAGAATCGACTTATGGTGATAGGAATCACGAAGATATAGATACAAGAATGGAGAGATTGATCAAGATAATTAATGAAACTGTGGCTAGGGGAGGTACAGTTATTATTCCCTCCTTTGCTGTGGGGAGAACCCAAGAGTTAATCTATGAGTTAAATAAATACTATGAATATGATAAGGAAATAGAAGAATTTATGAAGGTTCCTATTTATTTAGATAGTCCTATGGCAGTATCTGCTACAGAAGTATTTAAGAGAAATGCCGATAACTTTGATGATGAGACGAAGGAGTTAATATTGAAGGGTGATAACCCTTTGGATTTTGACAATCTTTATTTTGTTCGAGATATAGAACATTCTATGGCTTTAAATAAAGATCAATCCCCTAAAGTAATTATCTCTGCCAGTGGTATGGCCACAGCAGGGAGGGTTAGGCATCACTTGAAACATAACTTGTGGAATCCTATAAATAGTGTGGTTTTTGTTGGTTATCAAGCTGAAGGGACATTAGGTAGAATAATAAAGGATGGGGCGAAAAAAGTGAAGCTATTTGGAGAAGAAGTTGCTGTTAAAGCCCAAATTCATAGTATAGAGGGTTTTTCTGGTCATGGAGATCAAAGGGAAATTCTAAATTGGTTAAAGGGTTTTAAGAAAAAACCGAAAAAAATCTTCTTAGTTCACGGTAAAGAAAAGGCAACTACCACATTAAAAAAAATAATAGAGGAGAAATATGGAATAGAAACTTTAGTGCCATATTTAGGTTGTACTTATCAAATGGATGAAGATGTTTTAATTCAAAATTCAGAGGAACAACTAGATTTAATTAAGAAAAAAGAAAAAATCACTCAAGAACTCCAAAGTGTATATAACCAGTTTGAGCATTTAGTTTGGAAGACTAATCAAATTTTAGATGAAAAAAGGCTAGAAAAAGATTATGAAAAACTCCATAACAAATTACTGGAACTTCAAAAAGAATTACTAGATTTGAACATGTTGTTGGGAAAATAAAAATTAAAGGAAGTGGCATATGTGTACTATAATCTTTGCTTATAAAGTCCATGATCAATATCCCTTTATCTTTTTAGGAAACAGGGATGAATTTAAAAATAGGCCAACAAAACCCTCGCATTTTTGGGAAGATCATCCAGAAGTTTTAGGAGGCATTGACCTTTTAAAAGGCGGAACATGGACTGGGATAACTAAGACTGGGAAAATTGCATTTATCACTAATTACCGGGATTTTCGAGTAGAACAAAAATCCACTTTATCCAGGGGAGATTTGGTTCGCCAATATTTAATTGGGACTGGGGAGCCAGAGGAGTATCTCAACCTAGTAAGTAAAAAGGGAAAAGAGTACAATCTATTTAATCTAGTGGTAGGGAATCAAAATAAATTATATTATTATTCAAATGTGACAGATAAAATAGAGGAAATACAACCGGGTATCCATGGTTTAAGTAATGCCTTGTTAAATACACCTTGGCCCAAAATAGTGAAGGCTAAAGAAGCCCTTTCTAGATTTATTAATAATGACAACGACGATAATGACGTTAATGACTTTACTATTGAGCAATTATTCGGGATATTGGATGATACAACTATCCCCCCTGATAATGAGCTACCAGACACAGGAGGTACACTGGAAATAGAAAGGATGTTATCAACTATCCACATCGATACCCCATCATATGGTACAAGGATAAAGACCATTATTTTAATTAACAAAAAAGGAGAGGTACAGTTTTATGAAAAATTTCTCCAAAAAGATCACTATTGGGAGCTGAGGGAATATAAATTTATATTTTTCAACCCTCTATTTTCTCATAAGGGCTCAGAAATATGATGGTAATTTATATGATGAAAAGGGTAAAATCCGTAAAGGGGCAGGGAAAGAATTCATTTTACCGATAACTATTACTGCAGTTGCTTTGGTATCTGTTATAGTATTATTGTATTATTCATCTCAGTCTACTAAAGTTACTTTTACAGATGAGGGGTTAAGAATACATGGTATGTATGGTGAAACAATCCCCTGGGAATCGATAGAAAAGGTAAATTTATTAGAAAATCCTCCTACTATTACCATGCGTACCAATGGTTCAGCTTTAGGTTCAAATCTGAAAGGCCATTTTAATACAGTTGAGTACGGAGCTGTTAAATTGTTTATTAATACTAGCAAGTCGCCTTATATCCATCTTCAAAGAAGTGATAAAGATATAATAATAAATTTTAATAATTCAAATGAAACAAATAGAGTTTATCAAGAAATAATAAAACATTTAACTAAAAATAAATAATTTAAAAATTTAAAATCTTACAGCACATCCTAATTCTATAAGAACTAAGGATGTGTTTTTAAGTTTAAAGGAGTTGAATTTTTTCTCAATTTGAGGGAAAATATTAAAGACTAGGTAATGTAAAAAGTTCTATGAAAAAATAGATTAAATACCACACGAACAGATTAGCATAAAGAAAAATAACGTAATCGCTCTTGACAAACAGTCTTAAAAGGCTAATTCAAAGATAACAAGGGCGAAGGGAACAAAAGAAAGGCATAACAAATAAGCCCTTGACGTTACCAATTTTAGCCTTTTAAGACTTCGGTTTGTCAAGAGTTCGCAAGCCGATTACTAGTTCCTGCCCGGGCTCTGCTAAACAAAAGCTAGGCTGTTTCTTCTGTAATCCATTGTTGGGCTAATTTAATAAGTTTTGCCCACTTTGCAGGCATAGTAGGAAGGTTACTA
>NZ_FOIF01000051.1 GCF_900111575.1 Anaerobranca gottschalkii DSM 13577
TAGCAAGGGGTTGTGATGTAGATAAACCAAGGAACTTAGCTAAGTCCGTTACAGTTGAGTAGAGGGAGTAGAACAAAAATCATGGCGAAAGCCATGATTTCAGTTTGTAGAAAAAGTCATTTTTTAAAGGCTGTGGTAATTAAACATTCTAACAAAGTTTTGCGTCGAGATTTAAGGCTTCTATCTAAAAGGAAGAAGGATTTTTCCCCTTCTTCCTTTTATCTAATCAGCTCTTAAATCTATCTCCTCGACTTAATCGTATCTTTGTTTAATTACCACAGCTGATGGTGACTTTGTCTATAGTTTATCTTCAGTCTGAAATCATGGCAAAACCATGATTTTTATTTTAGGATTATTTAGTAATAAAAGATTTGCCATATATGTATAAAAGTGGTATTTTTAAGATATAAAACAGAGAATCTTTAAAGAAATCAGAGGGGGAAGAAATAAATGGAAAAAACATTGCCACAATTTTGGAGTTTTAATAGGGCTAAAGATGCCTCTTTGATTAAAACGGAGAATTTTGTATGGCAAGGGCCATTTTCGTGGACTGGGTATGAGCAAACTAATAGATTGAAACCTGTTCCTAATATAGCTGGGGTTTACCTTATTACATTTGAATATAAAGATGGTTATATTTTACGTTCCGTTGGCGTAACAAACTCTATGAAAAGGCGGTTTCTAGAACATGAACGGGAATTTAAGAAAGGAAATTATACCATACTTGATGTTGAATATGCTAAGATGGGGATTAGAAAAGAAATATGGCATGGTTGGGAATATGGAAAAGCACATCAGAGTCAATTTCTTGAATTCAAGGATACATTTTTAAAGCTTATTGAAAAAGAGTTGTCATCCTACAGAATATTTGTTACTGAGATTAATGACAAAAGAAAGAGAGAAAGGCTTGAAGCAGCAATATTAATAAATGTTTATGCATCTAAAAAAGTATGGGCTGATTTAGTTGATGGGGGGATGCACATCAGAGGTAGATTTAATTACGAAATTCCAATTAAAATAAGAAATATATCTCAGCAAAAAATATTTGGCCTTCCTAAAATAGTAGAAATATAGTAAATTCATAATATATCAATGGCAAGCTTATAAAGTAAATAAGGAGAAGCTAGAAGGGGATTGATTAAATCATGATTAACATGGCATTTAAACTCAGTTTAATCTATATTACCATTTATGGAGGAATTGCGGCATTCTTACCATATCTGACTCCATACCTGCAGCAAAGGGGACTAAGTTATACCCAGATAGGGATAGCATTAGCGGTAAACTCAATGGTAGCACTAATATCTCAGCCTTTATGGGGATTTTTTACAGATAAATATCTTAATAAAAGGCTTACTTTACTAATTCTATTATTAATATGTTCACTTACAGTTTATAGTTTAATTTTTGCTACAAGCTTTTTCTACATCCTATTGAGTATCATTGTAGTTATTTTTTTCCAAAGTTCGATTATTCCTATAATTGATGCATACACCTATGAGATTATTAGCACCCATAATCAAATCCAATACGGTCGAATAAGAATGATGGGCTCAATAGGTTTTGCTGTTACAGCTTTGGCTGTAGGATATGTAATAAAGCAATATGGAATCTACAGTTCATATATCATATATTCAATATTGATGCTTACCGGACTTTATTTTGTTTACTCAATAAACTTTAAACCAACAGTAAGGATTAGAAAAGCAAGTGTTCAAGATTTTATTGAACTAATTAAAGATAAGAGATTTATATTGTTTATGATCTCTGTGGCAATTTTTAATATAGCTATGGGTATACACTCAACTTATATTTATATTCTTATACAAAACACAGGTGGAGATGTTTCAATCCTTGGGATTATCTTTTTTGCCATGGCTATGAGTGAACTCCCTACTTTATTTTATGGAGATAATATTGTTAAAAAGTTTGGAGAGTTAAATTTATATAAGATAGGTGTATTTTTATTTGGTTTAAGAATGTTTATCAACTCCCTAATAAGCTCATATATGTTAGTGATAGTGGTGCAAATGATGCAAAGTGTTACCTTTGCTTTCTACTTACTAGGGGCTTTGCAATATATAAATAATATAACTAAGGCTGAGGTTAAAACATCTGCTATCACCTTTTTCTCTGCAATGATTGGACTTGGGGCTTTTATTGGAAATATAGGGGGAGGTATTTTGCTAGAGCATATTTCTATTTTTGCCTTATATAAAATATCTGCTGTAATATCTGTAATAGCAGGTGTTATAGTAGTGATTTTGAAGAGGTATGAAACTAAAAATATAGTAAAAACAACTACTATAATAAGGTAAAAGAAAATATACTAAAAAAACTCCAGTGGGAGTTTTTTTAGTATGGGTTAGTGGGAGATTAGTTACCTTTACATTATAAGCAACTCTTATATAATCATAAAAGGATATTATCGTTTAAAATAGAATATAATTTAGAGAATAAAATCACAAACCCTTTGGGATGAAAAAGGAGGAAAATTTTTAATGAGACCAAAACTTATGGAAAAAGTAGAAGAACTTAGGGGTATAAATGCTGTTAAAATTAAAGAAGCCAGTGAGTCAGGGCAAAAAGTTGTTGGAATGTACTGCGTTTTTTCACCACAGGAAATTGTATTAGCAGCTGGTGCTATTCCTGTAACTCTATGTGGAACAAAACAAGAACCAATAGAGGATGCAGAAAAGGAATTGCCGAGAAACTTATGTCCCCTTATAAAATCAAGTTATGGCTTTGCTATTACCGATAAATGTCCATATTTTTACTTTTCTGATGTAATATTAGGTGAAACGACATGTGACGGTAAGAAAAAAATGTATGAACTAATGGCTAAAATTAAACCAATGCATGTAATGAATCTTCCTCAAAGGGCAGATGGAGAAGAAAATTTGGCTTATTGGCAAGGAGAAGTTATAAAATTTAAGGAATTTCTCGAAGAGCAATTTGGAGTAGAAATTACCGACGAAAAACTGAAAGATGCAATCAAACTTGCTAATCGAGAAAGAAAAGCCTTAAAAAGACTACATCAATTAAATGCCCATAAACCGGCACCCCTTACTGGTATGGATATGATGTTAGCCCAATGGTTAAAAGGATTTAATGTAGATAAAGAGGCTGGAATTCAGTTAATTGAAGAGTTAATTACTGAAATAGAAAAGCAAATGGCAGAAGGGAACTTCCCCTTTGATGTAGATGCACCTAGAATATTATTGACTGGAGTACCAATTGGTAGTGGTTCTGAAAAGGTATTAAAGATATTAGAAGATTTAGGAGCAAGTGTAGTAGCTTTAGAGAACTGCACTGGATATAAAGGTTTAGATATTATGGTAGATGAAGAAAAAGATCCAATTTTAGCTATAGCAGAAAAATATCTAGCTACTCCCTGTTCTTGTATGAGTAATAACAATAGAAGATTAGACCTAATTAAAAGGTTGGCAGAGGAGTATAAAGTTGATGCAGTTGTAGATTTAACCTGGCAAGCTTGTCATACCTACAACATTGAATCCTTTACAGTGAAGAATTTTGTAAAAGAAGAACTAAACTTACCCTTTTTACAAATAGAAACCGACTATTCCGATTCTGATGTAGGGCAAATTAAGGTTAGGGTAGAAGCTTTCTTAGAATCTCTATTGAATAATGGGAAAAGGTAAAATTAATTCATTTTCTAAACAATAACAACAGGAATAGACATAAAAGGAAGTGTCTCAATGTACAGTATAGGAATAGATTTAGGTTCCGTAGCCAGTAAAGGGGTAGTATTTGACGGTCAAAAGGTAATTGCTAAAGTTATCCTTCCTACTGGATGGAGTCCTCAAAAAACGGGAGAAAAGATATTAAAAGATCTATTATTGGAAGGTGGAATTGACAGAAATCAAGTAAAGGCTATAGTAGCTACAGGTTATGGCCGTGGTATCTTATCATTTATAGATAAAAAAGTAACGGAAATAACTTGCCATGGAGTAGGAGCATATTTTTTAGACAGTGAAATTAGAACTGTTATTGATATCGGTGGTCAGGATAGCAAAGTTATAAAAATAGATGATAAAGGGAATGTCATCGATTTCTTAATGAATGATAAATGTGCTGCTGGAACAGGCCGTTTTTTACAGGTAATGGCCAACGCCCTTGATTTAGACATTAGTCAGCTATCCCAGGTAGCTGAAGGTGCTGTTCCACAAAATATAAACAGTATGTGCACTGTTTTTGCCGAATCAGAAGTTGTTAGTCTAATAGCAGAAGGGGCATCCAAAGAGAGTATAGCCGCTGGATTATTACAATCAGTAGCTAATAAAACCTATTCCCTAATCAGTAAAGTAGGTGTACAAAACAAAGTTTTCTTCTCTGGGGGAGTGTCCCAAAATCCGTTACTTAAAAGGTATTTAGAGGAAAAACTAGGGATAACAATTTATACTTCTGATATGGCACAGTATATGGGGGCAATAGGTGCTGCTATTATAGGATATAATATCTAATTTGGAAAAAGGTTAGGATTTTTACTAACCTTTTTTCTTTTTTCCTATTGAAAAAAATTGAAAAAAATGTATAATTAAATTACTTTGTTTAGTAAAAGTAAACTAACAGTTTAGCAATAGGTTATTTTCCTGGAGTAGTTAAGAGAAAGGGTGAAGGCGATAACCATGGATATAGGAAAAAAGCTGAAACAAATTAGAATAGATAAAGGTATGACCCAAGAGGAAGTTGCCCTAAGATGTGAGCTTTCTAAGGGTTTTATCTCCCAAGTAGAAAGGAACTTAACATCACCTTCTATTGTTACACTGAAGGATATACTAGAATGTTTAGGTACTGATTTAAAAAGTTTTTTCAGTGAAGAGACGGAAGAAAAAATTATTTTTAAACCAGAAGATATTTTTGAAACAAATAATGATAATCTAAACTTTAATGTCAAATGGCTAATACCTAACGCCCAAAAGAATACCATGGAACCAATTTTACTGACCCTAGAACCAGGGGGTAGATATCACGAAGAAGCTGCCCACGAAGGAGAAGAATTTGGTTACGTACTATCTGGTGTGATTAATATTAGCTATAGAGATAAAAAATACCGCTGTAAAAAAGGAGAATGCTTCTATTTTAAAAGTAGTACAAATCACCAGATAAGTAACGGAGGTAAAACTGAAGCAAAAGTGCTGTGGATTAGCTCGCCACCATCTTTCTAACCTAAGGATATTTGGGAAGGAGCGGATTTTGTGAAAGATTCTTTAATTAATCTTGTAAACATTAATAAAAGCTATGGGGAACATACCGTTATTGAGAACTTAAACTTATATATCAAAGAAAATGAGTTTTTAACTTTACTAGGTCCTAGTGGTTGTGGGAAAACCACAATATTGAGGATGATTGGGGGATTTGAAAATCCTACTAAAGGGGATATATATTTCTTAAATGAAAGAATTAACGATGTACCGCCATATAAAAGGCAAATAAATACCGTTTTCCAAAAATATGCCCTGTTTCCCCACTTGAATGTCTTTGAAAATATCGCCTTTGGCCTAAAAATAAAGAAACTTCCCCAAAAGACTATAGAGGAAAAAGTTAAACAAATGTTAGCTATAGTAGGGTTAGAAGGCCTCGAAAAAAGGGATGTAGAATCACTAAGTGGTGGTCAACAGCAGAGAGTAGCTATTGCTAGATCCCTAGTTAATGAACCAAAGGTTTTACTTTTAGACGAACCATTAGGAGCGTTAGATTTAAAGCTTCGTAAAGAAATGCAAATAGAACTTAAAAATATGCAAAAACAACTAGGGATAACCTTTGTTTATGTAACCCATGATCAAGAAGAAGCCCTTACAATGTCAGATACCATTGTAGTTATGGACAAAGGAAAAATCCAACAAATAGGTACACCAACTGATATCTACAACGAGCCTAAAAATGCTTTTGTAGCTGATTTTATCGGTGAAAGTAATATAATCGATGGAATAATGTATAACGACTATGATGTATCCTTTTGTAATTATAGATTTAAATGTATAGATAAAGGGTTTAAGGAACAAGAACCAGTAGATGTTGTGGTAAGGCCAGAAGATATACAAATAGTTAAAGAAGGAGAGGGAATGCTCCAAGGGGTAGTACAGTCAGTGATTTTTAAAGGTGTTCATTACGAAATGCTAGTAGATTGCAATGGATACAGCTGGAAGATACATAGTACAGATATGGTACCGGTAGGAAATAGAGTTGGGATTAATATAGGTCCAGAAGCAATCCATATAATGAGGAAAACAACATGAAAAAATGGATAGCCTACCCATATGTATTTTTTATGTTAGTATTCATACTGCTACCCCTATTGTTAACCCTTTATTATAGTGTTACTTATCAAGATTGGGATGGAACTACAAGGTTTACATTACAGCACTTTAAAACTTTTTTTACAGGAGCAGGATATTCTGATTCAAGGATATTCATTAACATACTCCTTAGATCCCTACGATTAGCCCTAGTAACGACAGTTATCTGTCTAGTACTGGGATATCCCCTTGCTATGATATTAAGTAAAATGAAAGGTGTTACAAGAAATAACTTAGTTTTACTGTTAATTGTACCAATGTGGATGAACTTTTTGATTAGAACCTATGCGTGGATGTCAATTTTAAGTCGGGAAGGAATACTAAACGGTATATTAATTAGATTAGGTCTCCCTACTGTCAATATTTTATATACAGAAACTGCCGTTATTTTAGGTATGGTCTATAACTTTCTACCTTTCATGATCCTTCCAATCTATACAGTTTTAGTAAAAATGGATAAAAGGGTATTAGAAGCTGCGGCGGATTTAGGAGCGAATAAGTTCATCACCTTTACAAGGGTTATTTTCCCCTTAAGCCTCCCTGGAGTAATATCAGGTATTACTATGGTATTTATGCCCTCTGTAACTACCTTTGTTATCCCTAGGCTGTTAGGGGGAGGAAGGGTTGAGATGATCGGTAACCTAATAGAACAGCAATTTTTAGGTGAATACAACTGGAACTTTGGTTCAGCTGTTTCTATTATAATGATGACATTTATTTTATTGTTTATGTATTTACTTCAGAAAAATGTAGATAAAGAAGAGGGGGGGTCTATATGGTAAGTAGGTTTTTGAAAAATACCTATGTTTTCCTCATGTACCTCTTTCTATATGCTCCCATTTTAGTCTTAGTAATATTTTCCTTTAACGATTCTAGGTCTAGGACTTCCTGGGAAGGTTTTACTTTAAGGTGGTATCGGGAACTATTTAGTAATCAACAAATACTACAATCTTTAAAATATACCTTAATAATCGCAGTACTTGCTGCTACAATTTCCACAATTATTGGGACCTTTGCAGCTATAGGTATCTACAAAATGAAATTCTTAGAAAGACAGTTAGTATTAAATTTGAATTACTTACCAGTGTTAAACCCCGATATATTAACAGGTTTATCCTTGATGTTATTATTTATATTTTTAAATATACCCCTTGGGTTTATTACCCTTTTATTAGCCCATATAACCTTTTGTATTCCTTACGTCATTTTATCTGTTTTGCCGAAACTAAAACAACTTCCTGCAAATACTTTAGAAGCGGCAATGGACTTAGGAGCAGAACCATTTTATGCCATAAGAAAAGTAATCCTACCTCAAATAGCACCGGGTATCGTAAGTGGAGGGTTAATTGCTTTCACCTTATCTATCGATGATTTTGTTATAAGTTTTTTTACTACAGGACAAGGGGTATCTAATCTTTCCATAACAATTTTTTCTATGGCAAGGAGGGGAATAAACCCGACAATTAATGCCTTATCAACCCTTTTATTTTGTAGTGTTTTAGTGCTATTGATATTGATTAACTTCCAAAAAGATAAAGAAAAAGAAGAAGGAGGATATTAAAAATGAAAAAAATTATTTTAAGTATGCTTTCTATTCTTTTAATCCTTACAGCACTAACAGGCTGTGGCTCCTCTAGTAAAGAAGTTCTATATATTTTTAACTGGGGAGATTTTATAGACTTTGACTTAATCCGAGATTTTGAAAAAGAATATGGAATCAAAGTAATTTACGATGAATATGATACTAATGAGTCTATGTATGCCAGACTAAAAGCTGGTGGAAAGTATGACCTAATTTTCCCATCAGACTATATGGTTGCTAAACTTATCAGTGAAAACATGCTAGAAGAAATAGATTTTAGTAATATTCCCAACTATAAATATATCATGGATAATTTTAAAAACATGAACTTTGATCCAGAGGGTAAGTATTCCGTTCCTTATGTCTGGGGAACCTTAGGTATTTTGTATAATACCGAGAAGGTCAGTGGAATTGTTGATAGCTGGAGTGTAGTTTTTGATCCTGCAAATAGAAACGAAGTATTTATGATTGATAGCATGAGAGATTCATTAGCAGTAGCATTAAATTACCTTGGCTACTCTATAAACTCTAAAAATGAAGGAGAACTAGAGAAAGCAAAGGAATTGTTAATTAAGCAAAGGGCTGAAGTTAATCCAGTATACGTAAACGATGAAGGTAAAGATATGATTATGGAAGGACAAGCTACTTTCTTTGTAACTTGGTCTGGAGAGGCAATGCAGGTTATCTCTGAAGATTCAAGATTCAACTATATTGTTCCGAAAGAAGGAAGTAATCTATTTATCGATAATATGGCAATCCCTAAAGGGGCTAGAAATAAAGAAAATGCTGAGAAATTTATTAACTATATGTTAAGAACAGATGTAGCAAAGGCAAATATTGAATATATAGGATACTCTACCCCCCATAAAGGTGCTTGGGAAGAATTAGATGCTGAAACAAAAAATAATCCGATACTCTACCCCGATGATACAGTAACTGAAAAAGCAGAGATCTTTATCGACTTAGGGTCTTTCTTAGATGTATATAGCAGAGTTTGGAGAGAAGTTAAAAATCAGTAGAATCGTATAATCAAATATTATACGAAAGTGAGATGGGTATTTATGGATGATTTTTATACCTATGGCCTTCTCTTTATAGGAAGTTTTTTTGCTGCTGCTATATCAGGGGCTGCTGGTTTTGGAGGAGCACTGCTATTGTTACCATTGCTAACAAAAACAATTGGTACAGAAATGGCTGTACCAATTTTAACAATTGCCCAGTTGATAGGTAATTTATCTAGGGTTTACTTTGGCTTTAATAAAATTAACTGGAAACCAGTTTATCTGTTTATCTTAGGCGCAGTGCCGATGAGTATCCTTGGAGCATTTTCCTTTGTAACTATACCTAAAGAAATAATTTCAAAGGGTATTGGTGCAGCCCTTATCCTATTTGTAGTTTTGAAGTTTTTTAATATCCTTAAATTTAATCCATCGGGTAAAACTATGCTAATAGGTGGAGCGGTGACAGGGTTGATCTCTGGTCTTGTAGGTAGTGCCGGTCCTATTGGTGCCGCATTGTTCCTTTCCCTTAACCTTCCCCCTGTATCATATATTGCCAGTGAAGCGGTAACTGCTGTAGCAATGCATGTATCCAAAACAGTTGTTTACCAAAGATACCTAGGAATTGGCATTTATGCCCTAGGAATAGGATTATTCATGGGTGTTGCTATGATTACAGGAACATGGGTTGGGAAAAAAGTCATCGAAAAAATGCCTAAAGATAAATTTGTGAAATTTGTAAGTATACTTTTACTACTCATTGGTTTACAGATGTTAATAGGATAATACTAAAGTAATAGATTAAATATTTTAGATAACTCTTTTTTATAAAAGAAAATTATGGTATTATTGCTATGTAAGTAAATAGGCACACTTGCTGAAAAGCAAGGTCGCAAAGCTATAGGGCCTAAGGTTTTATACTACGGCAGCCAGTTGCATCAAAGCTAGTTAGCTCTATGCACTGCATAGAGCTTTTTGTATCAAGGAAAAACGGACAAGTAGTGGAGGGATAAAATGAGGATAATAACTAAGGGAAAGACTAAACCAAATATATCTAAATTTAGTGGGATTAAATTAGGACTAAGTAACAGAATAATTTTAATCTATCTACTTACGTCTATAGTACTTGTGGCAGGGATATCTCTTCAGGTTTATAACTCCATATATGGATTACTAAGAACTACTTCATTACAGAGTAATGCTCAGCTGGCTTTAGAGGTTATCAATGCAAGATATCCTGGAAATTGGCGAGTAGAAGGAGATAGATTATATAAAGGAGCTACCTTGATTAATGAAAACTACGAGCTTGTCGATACAATTAAAAGAAGTACAAGGGGAGAAATAACTATCTTTGCTAGAGATACTAGTGTAGCGACGACAATAAGAAATGATGGTATACGACAGATAGGGACTAAAGCTTCGGAAGAAGTAGTGGAGCAGGTTCTTAAAAGAGGGGAAAGTTATAGTGGTACAGTTAATATTTTTGGTGAAAGTTATAATGTACATTATATGGAACTTAGGGATATTGCCGGTAATATAGTTGGAATGTTTTTTATAGGTTATCCAAGAAGTTATATCCTTGAATTAGTATCAGAACCTTTTAGAAAGATAGTTTTTGTTGCTCTAGGAATAATGGGGGGGACTATCCTCATCTATTATTTATACCTAAGATTCAGAGTAACTAAACCAGTGGAAAGATTAAGGGATAATATTCAAAAAATGGCTGCTGGAGATTTAAGGGTAACTACCGATTTAAAACTATTGAAACGTAAAGATGAAATTGGGGAAATGGCTCAAGGATTTGCTGAAATGGTTAAATCCATTAGAAGTATTGTTGAAGATATTCAAGGGAAAGCTAATCAATTAAATATTAGCTCAGAATCTTTAGCATCTACATCTAGCCAAATGTCGGCATCTTCTCAGGAATTGGCATCTACTATGAATCAAGTGGCAGAAGGATCAGCAAATCAAGCCCAAGATTTAGAAGGGATTGTAACATCCCTTTCAGATCTAACAGTAATTATAGATAAAGTTAACAGAGAACTAGAAAATGTTAAAGAACAAACGGAAAACACACAAAATAAAGCCCATATGGGAAGGGAAGAAATGGATAACTTGGTACAATCCATAACAGAAGTTAAAAAAGCTTTCCAATTGGTTGCTGATAAGTTAGAAGGGTTGAATAATACTGTTCAAGAAATTAGTGGAATATCAGAGTTAATTTCCAGTATTTCAGAACAAACAAACCTTTTAGCATTAAATGCAGCCATAGAAGCTGCTAGGGCAGGGGAACAGGGAAGAGGTTTTGCCGTTGTAGCTGATGAAGTGAGAAAACTTGCTGAGGAGTCGAGAACTTCTACTGAAAAAATCATTAATTTAGTAGAGTCCATTACTAAAGATACTGAAGAAGTAATAACCACATCTAAGACTGTCGAACAATCGGTAGAAGAACAGGTATATTCAGTAGATAAAACCGTTAACTCCTTTGGTGAAATTTTACAATCGGTGGATAGTATTAAGCCATTGGTGACAAATACATATCAAGCTATGGATGAAATAATGAAATTTAAAGATCTAGTAATAGAAAAGGCTGAGGAAGTTAGTGCTATAACTGAGGAAACTACTGCAGCTACCGAGGAAGTGGCAGCATCATCTCAGGAACTAACTGCATCTTCAGAAGAAGTAGCAAATACAGCCCAAAGCTTGAGGGAAATAGCCAAGGGGCTAATGGAGCGGGTTAATACCTTCAAGATATAGTGGCTATTAAAAAACTGACACTTTTTATCGGTGTCAGTTTTTTATCCTTTGGAATGATTGGATAAATCTTATAAACGTACAGAAAAAGCTGTTAATAGAAAGCCATATAAATAAAATAAAAACCAAATACCTAATCCAGCCAGCATCCAGTGACAAACTAGCTTAGCACTTTCAGGTTTTTCTTCTCTCCAAAGGAAATATAGAATCACCCCTACTATGGGGAAACAACAAGAAACAATTCCTGCAAGGTGAGAAGGATTATCTACAGTTGTTGGCTTTTCCTCCTTTAGCTTTCCACCACAATGGACACAAACAAAGGCGTGACTTTCTACTTCTTTACCACAATACTTACAATATGTCATAAATTCACCCCCAAAATTTCCGTTTATTATAATATTATCTATTCGCCCTATTGGAACAAAATTCCTTTCAAAATTTTAAAATTGCAGATAGAAATAATAAAAAACTGACACTTAATATCGGTGTCAGTTTTTAAATATTGACCAAAAAATTTCACCATGATATCTACCTAAAACTAATGCTTCTCTTAATAAAAAAATTGTACCTATTCCAGCAAGAATTCCTGTTATAAACCTTCTAGGATTGGTACTGGTATAAAAACCCAAATATTGCATACCCCCGTCTAGTGATAGTGGCAATAAAAGTATAAGAGAAAAATAAAGGTTGATAGGATAAAAAAATAATAATATAACTCCTAAAAAATAACCTACTAAAATACCAGTACATCTAGCACACATGGGAAATTTTTTGCCCCTGAAATAAAAAGATCTATCTGGTAGCCGGTGGCAAAAAAACATATACCTTAGTATGATTTCAAAAGAACTTTTAGTCATTTACATTAAAAACCTCCTGATAAAAAGGTAAATAAAATTTTCCGCCACAATGGACACAAACAAAGGCATGACTTGCTACTTCTTTTCATCATTATATGGAGCTTAAAATAGATAGAAATGACAAAAAAGTTATAAAATTAATAAAATGCAACTAAATGAAAATAAATGTATGTTATAATTGTCTTATAAGGATTTACAAGGATGTGATTATTATAAGGTTTGATAAAAGTAAGTGTTCTACCTAATGGTAGATATGATTATGACAAAGACAGTGTATATAATTATTTAACAAAGGAGTAGAAAGAAAAACTTATCAAGAGTATTTTCAGATGTAGCAAGTGGTATTAGCTTTGAAAAAAGAAAAGATTTCTTTAAAATGCTTGATGATATAATTACAGGTAAAGTAGAAAGAATTGTGATCACACATAAAGATAGGTTATCAAGAGTAGGTTTTGAGTTATTCCATCATTTGTTTAAAAAATATAATTGTGAGATAATTGTCATGAGTGAAGTAGGTTTTGAAGAAAAGGAGGTGAATAGAGAAGATGAAAGTTAACCGTGTTGAAAAACATATAATATATCCTAAAAATTCATATTACCCAATATTAGACGAATATTGTTTTAAATCTAAAAACCTATACAACTTTGCAAACTATCAAATAAGGCAAAAATTTTGTAAAGAAGGGAAATATATCTCTTACAAACAAATGGATAAGCTATTAAAACAAGAAGGAATGATAATGATTACAGAAATATGCCAACAGCACAATCAGCACAACAAACATTAAAATTATTAGATAAAAATTGGAAGTCCTTTTTCAAAGCCATTAAAGATTGGAATAAGAATAAAGAAAAATATACGGGCAGGCCTAAACTACCTAAATACTTACCTAAAAATGGCAGGAATGTGTTGATTTTAACAAGTCAAAATTGCAAATTAAAGGATAATAAAATAATTTTTCCTAAAGGGTTTAATGGTTTAACATTAAAGACAAAAGTAGATAATCTACAACAAGTTAGGATACTACCAAGAAATAATCATATTGTTATTGAAGTAGTTTATCAAATAGAAATTCCTGAAGCCGGAAAAGATAATGGCAGGATAATTAGTATTGATATTGGTTTAGATAACTTTGCAACCATAGGTAACAATGTAGGTGTAAAACCTATAATACTAAATGGTAAGGGTCTAAAATCAATAAATCAATACTACAACAAAAAAATAAGTCATTATCGCCAAA
>NZ_FOIF01000052.1 GCF_900111575.1 Anaerobranca gottschalkii DSM 13577
GTCTTTATCATCTTCTACCAGCTCCTTAATCATTTTCTTTACTTTATTTGCCCTTTTACCTTTTTTATCCCATTCTCTCAATGTTTGAGGATTTTTACCTATAAGTTTTGCAAATTTCCCTATGCTATACTATTTCATTATCATCACCTCTTGAATTTATCATAATATAAAAATTATATAAATTCAAGAATATTGCGTAAATTTCTATAATATTTTGTTAGCTGTTAAATTACCCTCCTTTTTACAGTATATGCTTTAATATTACATGTGACTATTTTTTATTTTTGATTTTTATAGAATTTCCTATTGAAATACTATATATTGTGGTTTATAATCTTATTTAATACTACATTTAGTATGGAGGGATACTTTTGAAAGGAAAAGCTGAATTGTCATCAAATGCTCTAACAGTGTTAGAAAGAAGATACTTAAAAAAAGAAGGGGGCAAAGTAATAGAAACACCTGAAGATATGTTTAAAAGGGTAGCTTTAAATATCAGTGAAGGAGAGAAAAAATACGGTAAAAGTGAAGAAGAAATTAAAGAAATAGCTGAGAAGTTTTACGAACTTATGGTTAGTTTAGCATTTTTACCAAATTCACCTACATTGATGAATGCTGGTAGGGAACTACAACAACTAGCTGCATGTTTTGTATTGCCAGTAGAAGATTCTATGGAAAGTATATTTGAAACTATTAAAAATGCGGCTTTGATACATAAAAGTGGTGGTGGTACAGGATTTTCCTTTTCCCGGATAAGACCGCAGAAAGATCGGGTATTAACTACAGGGGGAGTTGCTAGTGGCCCTATTTCCTTTATGAAAGTATTTAATGCAGCTACTGAAGCAGTAAAACAGGGAGGTACCCGTAGAGGAGCAAACATGGGAATACTTCGGGTAGATCATCCTGATATTTTAGAATTTATAACAGTCAAACAGAATAACCAAGAATTGACAAATTTCAATTTATCTGTAGGTATTACAGAAAAATTCATGGAAGCAGTGGAAAAAGATGAACACTACGATTTAATTAACCCAAGAACTAAAGAAAAAGTAAAGTCCCTTAGAGCCAGGGAAGTTTTTGATTTAATAGTAGATTCTGCTTGGAAAAGTGGAGAGCCTGGCATTATATTTTTAGATAGAATAAATGAAAACAATCCTACTCCAGCTTTAGGGGAAATTGAAAGTACTAATCCCTGTGGCGAGCAACCTCTACTACCATATGAAGCCTGTAATTTAGGATCCATTAACTTGGCTAAAGTGGTTAGAGATGGGCGAATTGATTATCAGTATTTAAAGGATATTGTTCATCTATCAGTTAGATTTTTAGATAATGTAATAGATATGGGAGTTTATCCATTGAAAGAAATCACTGAGATGGTACACGGCAATAGAAAAATTGGACTAGGAGTCATGGGTTTTGCCGATTTTTTAATAAAATTAGGTATACCCTATAACAGTGAAGAAGGGGTAAAAGTAGCAGAACAGATAATGGAATTTATTCAGAAAGAGTCTAAAATTGCTTCAGAAAAGTTGGCAGAAGAAAGGGGCTCATTTCCTAACTTTCATCTGAGTATATATCCTAAAATGGGCTATAAATCTTTAAGAAATGCCACTACCACCACTATTGCACCTACAGGAACTATTAGTATGATAGCAGGGGTTTCTAGTGGTATTGAACCTATTTTCGCCCTTTGCTATAAAAGGACTATTTTGGATAATGAAGAGCTATTAGAAGTACATCCTTTATTTGAAGAAGTGGCAAAGGCAAGGGGTTTTTATAGTGAAGAGTTAATGGAAAAAATAGCTCAAAAGGGTAGTATTCAAGGGTTAAAAGAAATACCTATAGATGTCCAAAAAATTTTTGTTACAGCCCATGACATAAGTCCTCAATGGCATGTGGAAATTCAAAGTGCCTTCCAGAAATATACTGATAATGCTGTTTCTAAAACTGTTAATTTCCCCTATGATGCCACTAGGGAAGACGTCAAAGAAGTATTTATGTTAAGTTATAAGTTAAAATGTAAGGGGGTAACAGTTTATAGAGATGGAAGCAGAGATAGTCAGGTTTTATCTAAGGTTGATAACAAAGAAAAGGAAGGGAATACCAAAAAAGAAGGATTTTTGGTTAATTCAATAGTGCCAAGGCCTAGGCCAGATATAACTGTTGGTACAACAGAAAAAGTTAAAATTGGTTGTGGTAATTTGTATATTAGTGTAAACTCTGATGAGTATGGTATTTGTGAAGTTTTTACTAATACAGGTAGAGATGGGGGTTGTGCATCCCAATCTGAAGCTACTAGTAGATTGATATCAATCGCTTTAAGATCAGGGATTTCAGAAGAAACAATTATTGAACAATTAAGGGGGATAAGGTGTCCAGCCTGCATCAGAAGACCTGGAATAAATGTAACCTCTTGCCCAGATGCAATTTCCAGGGCAATAAAGAAAATCGGTAGTTTGAAAAAAGAACAATATAGAATGAAAGAGGAAATTACAGCTACTTCCCATAATGAAGAAAATCTAAAGGAAAAACCTTCTTGTCCTGAATGTGGTAAACCTATAAGGTTTGAGAGTGGATGTATAATTTGTACTAACTGTGGATATTCTAAGTGTGGCTAATTTGAAAGTGCCCTTTTTGGGCACTTTTTTCTTTTACTCTCTTAGTAGTAATGAATAAATGTCAATATTCTTGGTAACTAATAGAAATAAGAGGGTTTTTTCAGGGAGTGATTCTGTATGGAAAAGGTAGAAGGGAATCTATTAATAATTGGGGGAGCAGAAGATAAAGAAGGGGAATGTAGTATATTAAAAGAGTTTGTAAAGTTAGCTGGTGGAAAAGATGGGAAAATTGTAATAATGCCTACGGCAACGGAAGAGCCAGAAAAAGTGGGAGAACAATATGATAATATTTTTAAGAAAATTGGGGTAGCAGAAGTAGAAATACTTAAAATAGATTCAAGAAAAGACGCATTTTGTATGAAAGCTCAAAAAATCATTGAAGAAGCTACAGGTATATTTTTCACCGGCGGAGATCAGTTGAGAATTACTAGCATTTTAGGAGGGACGCCAGTTAATCACTCTTTACAAAAAGCCTATAAAAACGGGATAGTAATTGCAGGAACCAGTGCTGGTGCTGCAGCAATGAGTGCTACAATGATAATCGGAGGTAATGGTGAAGCTACTCCACAAATGGGTATCTTAAATATGGCACCGGGGATGGCGTTGGTCAATCAAGTGGTAATAGACCAGCATTTTGCTCAAAGGGGAAGGCTGGGGAGGTTATTAGCTGCTGTTGCCCAAAATCCTTATATATTAGGGATAGGGATAGATGAAGATACAGCAGTATTAATAGATAGCTCAGCTAAACTCAGAGTTATAGGTTCACAAACGATCACCATTGTAGATGCTCAAGGGTCAACATTTACAAATGTTTCAGAATTAAAACCTCATCAACCTTTAGCAATAACCGATATCTTAGTACATATATTACCTCAAGGATATGGTTTTGATTTGAAAAAAAGAAAGCCCCTGATAAATTAGGAGGATGACTTGTGGAAATTTTACGAATCAAACATTATAACGGAAGGAATATCTATGCTCACAGACCAGTTTTATATTTAGAAATAGATTTAGGTAAATATGGACAACGGGAGAGTAAAGAAATAAAAGGTTTTAATGAAAAACTTTTAGGAATATTGCCAGGTATTGCCGAACATCATTGTGGAATATCAAAGGTAAAGGGATTCAAAAAAAGGTTAGAAGAAGGTACTTTTTTTGGGCATATAATTGAACATGTTTCTTTGGAAATTTTAAAACTTTTAGAGTATGATTGCAGGTTTGGTAAAACTAGGGTTATAAATGAACCTAGCCATTACTTTATTGTTTTTGAATGTCCTTACTACGAATTAGGTGAAAAAGTAGCAGAATGTTCCGTTAAATTAGTTAAAAATATCTTAGAAAATAAAAAAATTCATTTACAAAAAGAGTTAATGGAGCTACAAAAGATTAAAAGCAATATTGAGTTAGGGCCTAGTACTATGGCTATCTATATGGGTGCTAAAAACAAGGGAATCCCAGTAAAAAGGTTAGATACCCAAACTAGTATGCTTCAGTTGGGTACAGGCAAATATTTAAAAAGGGTTAATGCAACTATTAGTTCCCTTACGACGGCCCTGGGGGTCGATATAGCTTGTGATAAAACTTTAACGAAAAAAATTTTAGAAAAAAGCGGTATTAATGTACCTTCGGGACAACTAGTTTATACTGAAGATCAAGCATTGGAAGTTGCAAGAAAAATAGGACTACCTGTAGTGATTAAACCCTGTGATGGTAATCAAGGAAAAGGAGTTACATTAAACTTACAAACAGAAAGTGAAATACGCCAAGCTTATAAATTAGCTAGAAATTATAGTAATAAAGTCATGGTAGAAAAATATATAACCGGTAAGCATTATAGAATATTAGTGGTTAATGACGAAGTGGTAGCAGTTGCTGAAAGAATACCTGCCCATGTTATAGGTACAGGATCCCATACAATAAGGGAGTTGATAGATTTAGAAAATCAGAATCCTATGCGGGGAGAAGACCATGATAAACCATTGACAAAAATAAAAGTTGACCCTGTTGTTAAAATGTTTTTAGGGAAACAAAAGAAAAGTTTAAATTATATACCTGCTAAAGGAGAAAGGGTTTTTCTTAGAGAAAATGCCAACATTAGTACAGGGGGAATAGCAATAGATGTCACTGACAAAATACATTTTGAAAATGTATTATTAGCAAAAAGGATTGCTAAAATTGTTGGCTTAGATATTGCAGGCATAGATTTGGTAACTGAAGATATTGCAAAACCGTTAACAAAAACTAACGGGGGGGTAATAGAAGTAAATGCGGCACCTGGTATAAGAATGCATCTTTATCCGAGTATAGGAACAGCCAGACAAGTAGGAGAAAAAATAGTAGATTATCTTTTCCCAGAAGGTTCCCCTACATCAATTCCCATAATTTCTATTACAGGAACTAACGGGAAAACAACAACCACTAGATTGATAAGTCATATTATGGGTCAATGTGGCTTATGTGTAGGTATGACAACTACTGATGGTGTTTTCATAAATAATTATATGGTGATGGAAGGAGATAATACAGGTCCCATTAGTGCTCAAGTAGTCTTAGATGACCCTTCAGTAGAGATAGCAGTACTAGAAACTGCTAGGGGAGGGATTATTAAAAGGGGATTGGGGTATGACTTAGCCGATGTAGCTGTAGTTACCAACATTACAGATGATCATTTAGGCCAAGATGGTATCAACACTTTAGATGATTTATTTTTTGTAAAATCTTTGGTAGTGGAAGCAGTAAAAGATAATGGATATTTGGTTTTAAATGCCGATGATTTTTATGTCAAAAAAATGGCTGATCGAAATAAAAAAGCTCAAGTAATCTACTTTACATTAAATCCAGGAGAAAATAAAGAGTTTTTGCGACATTTGGCAGTAGGAGGAAAAGGTATTTTCTGTAAAGATAATATAGTTTATTATGCAGAGGGGGATATTTCATATCCAATAATTTCACTAAATAAAGTTCCTTTCACTGTTAAAGGAAAAGCTTTTCATAATGTACAAAATGCTTTAGCAGCTATCGGTGCCTGTATAGCCCTTAATACTGAGAAAAAAGAAATCATAAAAGGCTTACAGAGTTTTGATAGTAATGTTCATAACCCAGGAAGATTGAATATTTATCAAGAAAAAGGAATAACTGTACTTCTGGATTATGGTCATAATCAAGATGGTTATGCAAGTATCCTAAAATTCACTAAATCATTAAAATATCGTAAGATGATTTTAGTTTTAGGCGCACCGGGTGATAGGGAAAACAGGCAATATATAGAAATGGGTAAACTAGCATCAGAATATGGTAATATATTCATAATCAAAGAAGATGAAGATTTAAGGGGAAGAAAACCAGGTGAAGTTGCTCAACTATTTAAAGAAGGATTGCTAGCTAAAAACATTGATGAAGGACAGATCTTAATTATTAATGAAGAAGATAAAGCGGTAGAAAAAGCAGTAGAATTAGCAGATACTAATGACTTAATAGTAGTTTTTTATGAGAATCTTCAACTATGTAAAGATACAGCTTTAAGGGCTATACAGGAAAAACAAACAAAAATAGAAAAAATAGTTTTAACCTCCTAAATAACCTTAGGAGGTATTTTTTATGAAGGATTTTATTTTTAAAAGATAAATAATATTAGTGAAAGATTTTTGTTTTTGGTATAATAGAAAAAGAACAAAAATATGAACGTTATTGTATGGGATGAGAGGAAAGGAGCATAAATATGCAGTTAAAAGCAAAGGCAAAGATAAATTTAACATTAGATGTGTTATATAAAAGACCAGATGGATATCACGAAGTTGAGATGATAATGCAAACCTTAGAGCTGGCAGATATTATTCATATAGAGGAAAGTGAAGAAACCCGAGTGATATGTAATCACCCTTTTGTACCTGAAGATCAAGGTAATTTAGTATATAAAGCAGTGGAAGAGATAAAAAGATATTGTAATATTGATAAAAATGTAAAGATACATATAGAAAAAAATATACCTGTCGCAGCAGGTTTGGGGGGAGGAAGCAGTGATTGTGCTGCTACTTTAAAAGGTCTCAATCAAATGTGGAATCTAGGGTTAGAAGATGAAACTTTAGAAAAAATTGGATTAAAATTAGGAGCAGATGTACCTTTTTTTATAAAAGGAGGTACTCAGTTAGCCCAGGGGATTGGAGAGAAGTTAACGCCATTACCTTCTCCACCCCCTATGTGGGTAGTACTTGGAAAAGCTAATATGGGAGTTTCAACAAAAGAAGTATATACTAATTTAAATTTAGCAAGTATAAGAAAAAGACCTAATACTCAAGGTATGATTAACGCTATCGAAACAGGAGATATCAAGGAAATTTGTAATAATCTCTGCAATGTTTTAGAAACTGTAACATTAAAAAAATATTCTACAGTGAGAAATATAAAAAATCGTATGGCACAAATGGGCGCAAATGGGGTATTAATGTCAGGTAGTGGACCTACAGTTTTTGGTTTATGTAATACCTATGATAAGGCGGTGAGGATTGCTAAAAATCTAGAAACTTTAACAGAAGAGGTTTATGTAACTAAATTTTGTTGATTGGAGTGGGAAAAGTGAAACCTATAAGAGCAGTGGTTTTAGCTGGCAATAATAATCAAGGAGAGTTTATTAAAGGGCAGGAGATTAAAAATAAAGCTTTACTTACAATAAAATCTAAACCTATGTTGAACTATGTGTTGGATGTACTTGTTAAAGTAGAGGAAATTAGTGAAATAGTTGTAGTTGGACCAGAAGAACTTGAAGCAATAATAAAGGATTATCCAGTCAATTTAATTATCCATAAGGAGGATATAATAGATAATGTAGTGACTAGTAAAACAGGGTGGGAAGATGGAAGATTGTTAATTGTTACTTCAGATATTCCCATGATTACAGTAGAAGGAATCAAAGATTTTATAAATCAATGTAATAAATATGCAGAGGAATATCAACTTTTTTATCCAATAGTAGCTAAAGCGATTAATGAACAGGTATTTCCTGGGGTAAAGAGAACCTATGTTACTTTAAAAGAAGGAGTTTTTACTGGTGGCAATGTTTTAATGGTAGATGTTTGTTGTATCGATGGAGCAGCAGAACAGGGGAAAAGATTAGTAGCATTGAGAAAAAGTCCAATAAAATTAGCTAATTATTTAGGTTGGATTTTTTTGATTAAACTACTATGTAGGAAATTGACAATCTATGAATTAGAAAAAAGGGTTTCTAATTTACTTAGTTTAAAGGCTAAAGCTATTATTTCAGAGTATCCACAGTTAGGTACCGATGTAGATAAAGACTCAGATATAGATATTGCAGAACAATATTTAGAAAATATTAGTAATTTGTAATTTTAAGGGAGGATAAAATGTCAAAATTTAAGCGTTCACAACGGATTGCTATGATGGTTATGGAGTTTTTATTCTCTGCAAATAAAAATTTTTCCTTAAATTATTTTTGTGAAAAATATGATGTGGCAAAATCTAGTGTCAGTGAAGATTTACAGAAGATAAATAAATCTTTCCAAGAACAGGGCCTAGGAATGATAGTTAGTAATATAGGGGCAAGTGGAGGAGCTTACTTTAAACCATCTATTAGCAAATCAGAGACTCAAAAATTTTTAGAAACTCTAAAAAACAAGTTACAATCAAAAGAGAGGATATTACCTGGAGGATATCTTTATTATTCAGATTTAATTTTTAATCCTAAAATAACTAACTACCTAGGGTTAATTTTTGCTTCAAGATATATAGATGAGGAAATTGATTATGTTTTAACAATGGAAACCAAAGGAATACCTATTGCTATGGCAACGGCCAATTATTTAAATTCTGAAGTAGTTGTAGCAAGAAGGGAAAGTAAAGTCACTGAAGGAGCAGTTGTTACTATCAATTATGTTACTGGTTCTACAAGGAGAATTCAAAGTATGTCATTAAACAAAAGAAGTATGCAACCAGGAAAAAGGGTTTTGATTATCGATGATTTTATGAAAGCAGGGGGATCAGCCAAAGGTCTATATGAACTAACAAAAGAGTTTAATTGTATTATTGCAGGGATAGGGGTGGTGATAGATACAGAAATTCCTCAACAAAAAATGGTTGATAATTATTTTTCACTACTTAAATTAAAGAAAGTTAATGAGATAACAGGAGAAATAGAAATAGAAATAGGAGGAAAATAACATGAAATTGACATTAAAAGATATCCAAAGGGCAGAAAAGAATATAAAAAGGTTTATAAGGAAAACACCTCTAGAAAAATCCCATACTATTACAGAAATGATTGGTCAGCCAGTTTATTTTAAATATGAAAACTTACAGAAAACGGGGTCCTTTAAATTGCGAGGGGCAGCCAACAAAATTTTAAACTTATGGGAAGAAGGGAAAACAAAGGGTGTCGTTGCAGCATCGGCAGGAAACCATGCACAAGGGGTAGCCTTTGCTGCTACTAGTTTGGGTATCAAAGCTAAAATTTTAATGCCTAAAGGTGCTCCCATTACTAAAATTTCTGCAACAGAAGGTTACGGAGCAGAAGTCATTCTAGAAGGAAATACTTATGATGATTGTTATAATTACGCTATCCACCTTGCTGAAAAGGAAAATTTAACTTATGTCCATGCCTTTGATGATCCACAGGTAATTGCGGGACAAGGGACTATAGGTTTAGAAATATTAGAACAACTTCCTAGTGTGAAAAATGTCATAGTACCCATCGGTGGTGGTGGGCTAATGGCAGGAGTATTATTGGCTATAAAGGAATCTAATCCTGATATTCGAGTTATTGGTGTCCAAGCTAGTGGGGCTCCTGCTATGGTTCAATCAATAAAATCAGGATTATTATCTGCAACCACCCATGTAAATACCATTGCAGATGGTATAGCTGTGAAAAAACCAGGAGAGTTAACTTATAGTATAATTAAAAATTATATAGATGATGTTGTAACTGTGGAAGAAGAAGAAATTTCAAGGGCTATTCTCTTATTATTAGAAAGAAGTAAAACTGTCGTCGAAGGTGCTGGAGCTACTACTGTGGCATCATTAATTTACTCAAAAGTTCCTGATTTAAAGGGTGAAACAGTTACTGTATTAAGTGGAGGCAATATTGATCCTACAACTATCTCTACGTTAATCGAGAGGGGAATGGTAAAAGCAGGAAGAAAAACTTTTATTGAAGTAATTTTGCAGGATAGACCTGGTCAATTACAAAAATTGCTAGAAGTTATTGCAGCTAATGAGGCAAATGTTATCACAGTTAATCATGATAGATTAAGTCCCCATATTCCGATAAAACATGCTAAAGTAAATTTAACTTTAGAAACTAGGGATTTGAATCATGGGAAAAAAATCTTAGAAAATTTAAAATTAATGAATTATGATTGCAAAATTTCAGAATAAAATATAAAAATTATTGTTTTTAAGAAGGAATTTAAGATATAATGTAGAATAATAAGATTACATTATATTCAAAAATTTATAAAGGCTGGTGAACTATTTTGCAAATTACAGATGTAAGGGTGAGAAGAGTTAATAAAGACGGTAAGATGAGGGCCATTGTTTCAGTAACTTTTGATAATGAATTTGTAGTTCATGATATTAGGGTAGTTGAAGGAGCAAATGGCTTTTTCGTAGCAATGCCAAGTAGAAAAGGTAGTGACGGAGAGCATAGAGATATTGCCCATCCAATTACTTCTAATGTCAGATCTATGATTCAAGAAGCTGTCTTAAAGGCTTATCACTCTTTTGTTGAAAACCAACCACAACAAAACTAAGGAGCAAGTTTTAGCTTGCTCCTTAGTTTTTTGTCCCTTTACTTGACCTTAATCATTTAATAAGGTATATTTTATTTGAACAATTGTTTTGGAGGGATTTTAAGTGAAGCTAAATGCCATTATATTAGCTGCTGGTAAAGGAACTAGAATGAAAAGTGATACTATTAAGGTTTTACATAAGCTTTTGGATAAACCTATGTTAGAGTATATTTATGATGCATTAGAGCCTTTACATATAGAAAAAGTAGTTACAATTGTGGGGCATCAGAAAGATAAAGTTTATGAGTTATATAAAGATAAGAGTCTCTTTGCAGAACAAAGGGAACAATTAGGAACAGGGCATGCAGTGTTACAAGCTAAAGATTTTTTTGTAAATAATAATGATGAAGATGTATTAGTTTTGTGTGGTGATACTCCCCTTTTAACTACTAAAACTTTACAGAAATTTGTAGATTATCACAAACAAAATGGTTTTTCTTGTACAGTATTAACAGCAATACAACAAGATCCCACCGGTTATGGCAGGATTATTCGTAATGAAAATAATGAAGTAGTATCTATAGTGGAAGAAAAAGATGCTTCAGAAGAACAGAAAAAAATTAAAGAAGTTAATACAGGAATTTTTGTTTTTAATGTAGGGTTATTATTTGAACTTTTACCTGAAGTGAAAAATAATAATGCCCAAGGAGAATATTATTTGCCTGATGTTCTAAAATTATTATTAGCAAGAGGGGAAAAAGTAGGGGCACAAATAATGGAAAACCCCCAAGAGATGGCAGGCATTAATGATAGAATAAAGCTTTATGAAGCAGAGCAAATTCTTAAATTACGTATCAATAAAAAACATATGCTAAATGGAGTTACTATTATCGATCCTCAAAATACTTATATTAGTTCAAAAGCAAAAATTCAATCTGATGTGGTCATTTATCCTATGACTTTTATAGAAGGAAATACTGAAATAGGTAAAGGGACAGTTATTGGACCAAACACAAAAATTGTAGAATCAAAAATTGGGGAAAATACAGAAATAATCTATTCTGTTGTTCAAAACAGTGAGATAGCTAACAATGTTTCTGTAGGTCCTTTTGCATATATTAGGCCAAATACTAAAGTGGATAATCATGTAAGAATAGGAAACTTTGTTGAGTTAAAAAATACTGTTATAGGTGAACATTCTAAAGCTGCCCATTTAACTTATCTAGGAGATGCTGTGATAGGAAAGAATGTTAATATTGGCTGTGGAACAATAACAGTTAACTTTGATGGGAAAAATAAACACAAAACGGTAATAGAATCTAATGTTTTCGTTGGAAGCAATAGCAATTTAGTAGCTCCTATAACTTTAAAGGAAGGTTCCTTCGTTGCTGCAGGTTCTACAATAACAGAAGATGTACCAGAAAATAGTTTGGCAATCGCCAGATGTAGACAAACAATCAAAAAAGATTGGAAAAAATAATTTGGGAGGAAAAGTCATGGTTTATCACGATAAAAAATTAAAAATTTTTTCCTGTACAGCCAATAAAGAATTAGCACAGGCTATTGCTGATAAGGTTGGTTGTAAATTAGGGGATGGAGAAGTAGTTAGATTTAGCGATGGAGAAATAACTGTTCGTATTGGTGAAAGTGTAAGGGGAGCTGATGTATTTATCATACAATCTACCAATGCTCCTGCAAATGATAATTTAATGGAATTACTAATAATGATCGATGCCTGTAGAAGGGCTTCTGCCCGTAGGATTACTGCAGTAATCCCTTACTATGGCTATGCAAGACAAGAGAGAAAGGCAAAGGCTAGAGATCCTATTACTGCAAAGTTAGTGGCAAATTTAATTACTATTGCAGGGGCCGATAGGGTATTAACTTTAGATTTACATGCCCCTGCTATTCAAGGTTTTTATGATATACCTGTAGATCACTTAACGGCAGTTCCGTTGTTAGCAGAATATTATAAAAAGCGGAACTTGGAAAATACAGTAGTAGTTTCACCTGATATGGGTGGTGTTACCAGGGCTAGAGATTTAGCAGAAAGGTTGAGAGTACCTTTAGCAATTATGGATAAACGGAGGCCTAAACCAAATGTATCAGAAATCCTTAATATTATAGGTGATATTAAGGATAAGGATGTTATTATGGTTGATGATATTATTGATACAGCAGGAACTATCTCACAAGGTGCTGCTGCCTTGTTAGAAAGGGGAGCTAAATCAGTAACTGCATGCTGTACCCATCCAGTATTTTCAGGACCTGCCATAGAAAGGTTAGAAAAATCTCCTCTACAAGAAGTAGTAGTTACCAATTCTATTGCTCTAAGTGAAGAAAAAAGAATAGCTAAAATTACCCAGCTTTCACTAGCTGAGCTATTTGCTGATGCTATAGTAAGGATACATGAGGATTTATCAATAAGTGAATTATTCAACTAACGAGTAATTAAGGAAAAATTGGGTATACTAACTTAGAAAAAATTTCTAAGGAGGGTATACCTGTGTCTATAAGTTTAACTGTTAATAAACGGGAAGGATTAAAAAAAGGGGAGAAAAATAGACTTCGCCGTCAAGGTTTTATTCCTGGAGTTATTTATGGGAAGGATTTACCAAATGTACTAATATCTGTGCCTTATGGTGATTTTATTCAAGCCCTTAAAGAAGGGGCTTACGGCTCTATTGTAAGTGTCATAATAAATAATGAAAGTCACAGTGCTATTATTAAAGAAATACAAACAGATTTAGTGACAGGGAATATTATTCATGTAGATTTTCAAAAAGTTTATTCAGAACAGAGGATAAATAAAGAAGTTCCTATCAAGTTGGTAGGTGACGAAATTGCCAAAAAATCTGCTATTATTCAATTGCAAAAAAGGGGAATTGAAGTTAGAGGACTTCCTTATGAGATACCAAAACAAATTGAAGTGGATGTTTCCCATTTAACTGCAGGTACTGTTGTATCAGTTGGCCAAATAGCTTTTCCGCCAGGAATTGAAGTTTATACTCCAAAAGATGAAGTGGTATTATCTTTGGTGGCTAATACAGGTTATATGGAAATGGAGCCTGAGGTTTCCGGTGGTGACCTTACTTAAAAGTGACGCGAAAGCGTCACTTTTTTATTGCTTAGGAAAGTATAGATTGCTAGGTATGTGGATAAATGTTATTATGTAGTGGGGTGAGTTGTTTATGGCTACGGGAATAATAAAACAAATATTTGAAGATAAATGGGGAGAGTTTAAAGAAAAATACCCAATTAGGCCAACAGTATTGTCAGAAGTAAAAAAGATGCTAACTTGTAAAGATATGAGTGAAGGATATAGCAAATTTTGTTGTCCGACATGTAATGAAGTCAGATATGTAGGCTTTACCTGTAAGAGTC
>NZ_FOIF01000053.1 GCF_900111575.1 Anaerobranca gottschalkii DSM 13577
AAATCAAGACGAATCCATAGAGGTCTATTTAGGTCTAATAATGGCACTTTAATAAATGCAGATTTAAATGGAGCATATCAAATAATGAAAAAAGTATTCCCCAATGTATTTTCCGAGGGGATAGAGGGTGTGGGGTTACACCCAATCAGAGTAAACATAGCTTAAGCTGTGTTGACTGATAAATAATTTTGTTAAAATATTTAATTATTTTTATTGATTTTAATAAAAATTAATAACCTAATGTGACACAATAGACAAATAAATCAGACCCCATTCTAACTAATTGGGGTCTGTTCCATTTTAGGTGGCTTAGGGCCATAATATTGGTAATATTGGGTTTCAATGTTACCATTGTATAATTTCCTTCGCTTTGTAGCTTCTTTGCCAAACAAAGTTTCAAAACCCTTATGGGATGTTAAAATATAATAAGACCAAGTAGGTAGGTTTTCAGTAAAAATTTTCCCAATTTCTTTATATAATTTTTCTACTTCTTTCCTTTCACTTAACCTTTCTCCATAAGGGGGATTTGTTACAATGTAACCATACTTTTTTGCTGAGCTAAGTTCTTGTACTGGTCGGACTTGAAAATGGATATCTTCTTCTAAAAAGGCATTTTCCCCATGATGTCTTGCCAATTTAATAGCTTTATTACTGATATCGTAACCTGCTATGGAGAGTTTACGGTGGTATTGGGCTAAATCATGGGTCTCTTTCCTAGCATCCCTCCATAGAGCTTTGTCTATATTACCCCAGGTTTCTGATACAAATTCCCGATTCATCCCCGGGGCTATGTTTTTACCAATCATAGCTGCTTCTATAGGAATAGTACCAGATCCACAAAAAGGATCTATTAAAGGTCGCTCCCAATTCCAATTAGTTAACATTATCATTCCCGCCGCCAAAGTTTCTTTGAGGGGTGCTTGATAAGCTAAGTCCCGGTATCCCCTTTTATGCAAACCGGCACCGGTGGTATCTATAGTTAAAGTAGCTATATCCTTTAAAAGGGCTACTTCTATTTTATACATAGGTCCGTCTTCAGTAAACCATTGCATCTTATACTTTTCTTTCATATGTTCCACTATAGCTTTTTTTGTGATAGCTTGACAGTCAGAAATACTGAATAGTTTAGATTTAACGGATTTTCCTTCAACGGGAAAACAAGCATTTTTAGGTAACCAATCACTCCAGGGAAGGGCTTTTACCCCTTGAAATAGTTCTTCAAAGGTGGTAGCTTTAAATTCCCCCAATTTTAACTTAACCCTATCAGCTGTCCTCAACCAGAGATTTGTTCTACATATTCCTAATAAATCTGATTTAAAGGTAATTTTCCCATCCTCTACCTTAACATCTTCGTATCCTAACCCTTTTACTTCTTTAGCTACTAAAGCTTCTAAGCCAAAAGTTGCTGTGGCAATTAGTTCAACCTTCACAAAATCAACTCCTTATGCTAACTATATATTAACTATATCTTACCACATTTTTCCCTTGAATACTAATATATTATACCTTCTAAAACAACCGGTTCACCGGGCAATAAGTTTCCTGAAACAGTGTTAGGAGCAATTATAATTCCATCGTATTTTCTTAAAGGTTTATCTTTAACCTGCCCTACCCAAAAATCTTGAACTTTTTTTAGATTAAATTTATCATAATTTCCAGTTGCTGAATCTAATAAATATGCAGTATAACTTTCTCCATTAGGAAATAACTCCCTAGGATGGGGTAAATTAGCTGTAAAAACTACTAAGTCATTGGTAGTCTTTCTTATAAAAGCTACTCCTGAAGCATTAGCTACTTTTCCAGTACTATTTAATACAACCTCTGTATATTCCTGTCTCCTTTTATCTTTATCTTCCCTTGTAGGTACACAAATTATTTGTCCTTCATAAATTATATCTGGATCCTTTATTTGACCATTCATTTCAATTAACCTATTTAACGGGACTTTGTATTTCTTAGCTATTATAAATAAACTTTCTTCTTTTGTGATTATGTGTAATTTCCCTGAGCATCCTTGTGGAACTGGCATTTTTCCTCCATTAGACTTTTGGGCTTTTTTCAAACCTTTCACTGACAACACCCCCTATTTCATTGTATTTAAGAGGGTAAAAAAGGTGACAAATGTTTAGAGATTTTGATATAATATATTCCATTAAAGGGAAAAAGGAAGGATAGAAATGGAAGAAAGATTATCATTTAAAGATGCAATCATTGTAGCCCTTTATGCTGGAGAAATAATGCTAAGAAATGGTGCAGAAACTTATAGGGTAGAGGAAACCATGTGTTATATTTTAAAGGCATTAGGGGTTAACTATACCGAAAGCTTTGTAACACCAACTGGTATATTTTTGTCTTGTGATAACCCTGAAGATAAAAATCCCTATTCTGTTATCAAACGGATAAAGAATAGAAGCTTAAATTTACAAAAAGTATCGGAAGTTAACAACTTTTCCCGGAAAATTGTAGCAGGTGAAATCCCTTTAAAAGAGGCTATGAGTATTTTACGACAAATAGATAAAGCTCCTGGGTACAACAGAGTACTCAGAGCTTTTTCTGCCAGCCTATTAGCCGCTTCTTTTTCTATGCTTTTAGGAGGAACTAAATTTGACTTTTTACCAGCCTTTATTACCAGTTTAGCAGTTCAAGGTACTGTATTGAACTTTGAAAAAAACAGTTTTTCTTATTTCCTTACTAATATAGCCGGTGGTTTTGTAGCAGCGGTTATGGCTATTCTCTTTTCAGAGTTTGGTTGGGGAAATAGTATCGATAAAACTATTATCGGTTCTATCATGACATTGGTACCCGGTGTTGCCATCACTAATGCAGTAAGGGATAGTATCTCCGGTGATTTAATGTCAGGAACTGCTAGAGCCGCTGAAGCATTTTTAGTAGCTATTGCCATAGCTTCTGGAGTGGGTATCGCTTTAAAATTTTGGATAGATATTTTTTAGGAGTGATTAGGTTGTTAATAGAGAACTTTATTTTTTCCCTATTAGCTACGTGGGGTTATTGTGTCGTGTTTAATGTACCTAAAAGGTTTTTGCTTTTATCTTCTTTAGGGGGAGCCTTTGGTTGGATGGGCTATATCACTTTAAATTCCAATGGTACAGCCCCTGTTACCGCAGCCTTTGCAGGGGCTGCTATTGTAGCTATTTGGGGCGAAATTCTTTCTGTTAAACTGAAGGATATTGTTACATTGTTCTTTATCCCCGGGATAGTCCCACTGGTACCGGGAGCAGGAATGTATTATACCATGTTAGCTATAATTGAAAAGGATTTTGCTAAAGCAGCAATTGTAGGGAGTGAGACACTATTTGTCGCCGGTGCCATTGCCAGCGGTTTAATCACTGTATCCTCTATTTCTAGAATTATCCGAGGCAAAAAATAAAGGGCCTAAATCAGCCCTTTATTTTTTTACCTACAGCTGCTAGATAAATTACAAACTCATTTTCACCATCTAAGTCTAACAAGTTATTTGTAAGGTCATCATTAAATGCTGCTATTGCACAAGCTCCACATTCAATAGCTTCAGCTGCTAAATATAGGTTTTGGCAAACATGACCTGCATCTAAATGAACATAACGATAAGCCCTTTCGCCATAGCGATAGCTGGTTCTATAAATATCAACAGTCCAAATAAAGGTAACTGCTGATGTCCCCACAAAGGGCTGTCCTAAACAGGCAGCTACCATTTGTTCTTTTATCTCTTCCTGTAATTTAAAAGATACTAAAGTATGGGAAATGGCATTATATCGATACAATCCCCCTTTTATATTTTCCACATTATTAATTAAAAGATATGTATGAAATGGATGTCTGGCTCCAGCAGAAGGGACTGTCCTTAAAGTAGCTTTTTCATTTTTACTGATAACTCCTTGGGTATTCCACAATAAATAAGCTAGTTCTTCTAAAGTTAAAGGTACAGTAGAATATTTCCTTAAACTTCTCCTGCTGGAAATTACATCATTTAAAGTCACTTCTTTTTTATGGAAATTTTTAGGCAGTTTAATAACTTCCCCTTCACAATATTCTTTTTCTAAAGGTGGTTGAGGTTCACCCTTTTGCTGATCACTTTCCCCTAAATACTGATACTTGGTGTATTCCATAAATAATTTCCCTATATCCTTCAAGCTGATCACTCCTTTCTCTTCTATTCAGTTAATTTTCTAACATGTTTTTTAAAGTTATTATTAGATAATAGGAGAATGGTTAATCCTCCTAAAAGAAAAGCCATTATTTCAAAAATCCCAAATTTTAAAGGGATCACTGCCCTAGTCGATGCCAAAATTAAACCGGTTAAACTCATCATAGTTAAAGATCTGTGGTTATTTAATAAGTAAGAAAGGATCCATGAAAAAGAAAACAAACCTCCTAATGCCCCTAAGCCGTAAAAGAATAATACTAAAATTTCGAAATCCTTTACTGCTTCTAACACCCCACCATAAAGGCCTAAAATTATTAATAAAGTTGCTCCACTTATCCCAGGTAAAATCATAGCCACACTGCTAATGAACCCTGCTAGGAATAATTGAATATTGGAAACACTATTACCACTTACCTCTTCTACAGAATAACTCCATAAAAATAAACCTAAAATAAAGAATATAAGTAAAGCTAGTATACCTGGTAAATTAAAGGTTTTAACTTCCCCTAAAGTAACTTTTGTAGATAAAAGGACAAGGCCTAATAAAAAGGAGATAGTAATGTTGTGGTACTGTTCTAATAAAAAGGTTATAAAACCAGAACCTAACCAAATTCCTATAAGGGAACCTAAAAGAACAGGGAACAAAAATCTAATATTTAAAGATTTTATCCCTAAAATGATTCGGTCATACAAACCAAGGATCAAGGCTACTGTTCCACCACTGACTCCCGGCAGTGTCAGTGATAGACCAATGGGAATTCCCCTAAAAAAAATACTAAACCATTTTTTCATAACGATGATTGTCACTCCTAGTATTAGTCCTTATGGTATTTTTATAAAGTGAGGTTGCATTTTATCGAAAGTTGTTAGGTATTTAAAGCCGATATCTTTTAAAAGTTCATATGTATAAGCAAAACGATACCCCAATGTATTGTCTCCGTGGCTGTCAGAGCCTAAGGTGATAATCTCTCCACCTAGTTCTTTATAGAAAGTCAGTAAATCCTTAGATGGCAAAGGGCTATTTAAATTATACCTAAATCCCGAAGTATTTACCTCTAATCCCCTACCATTATAAATAATTTTTTTAAAGATACTCTCTATTATATCAAAATTATCTTTAAATACTCTATCAAAGGGGTAGTCTACATGCCTTTTTAATAAGTCAAAATGGGCTAATACACTAAAAACAGCTCCCTTTTCGATACAGTAAAAAAGTTCGGAGAAGTATTTCTGGTAAGCTTCTTTAGGACTATTATCCTTTAGTAAATCCCCTAAATAAACATCTTTATTTTCTACAGTATGAAGGGAACATAAAATAAAATCAAAATCTCCATCTAAGATAAATTTATTGCACTTGTCTAAGATATGGGGCTGAAATCCCATTTCAACACCTTTTTTAATAGAAATTTTATCTTTATATATCTTTTGCAATCTTGTAATTTCTTTACTGTAATCGACATTATCAAATTCAATAATAACATTGGGAATAGCTGCTTCATAATCAATATGATCAGTAAAACAAATTTCTTTTATTCCTAATGTTATACCTTTTTTAATAATGGTTTCCATTTCAACATGACAGTCATCGGAAAAACTGCTGTGTACATGATAATCCCACATTCTTCGTCACTCTCCATCTTCATCATCTAATATCTCTAATAAATATTCCCAACCTTTTTCATGAACTTCAATATTCAAATTATTTTTCATTATATATTCTGATAGCTCAATTTTTAATAATGCCCTTTCAAAGCCTTCCCGGCATTTTTCCAAATCCACCGGTTCTCCTGTAGCTAAATACCAAGCTCTGCTATTTTCAAAAATACCATCATTGGCCATTATGAAAATCTTTTCATTATCTACAAAGGAACCTGGAGCTACATGGGGTGCTAAAGAAGCAAAACCAGAGATTGTATTTAGTAAATCTTGACCAAAAAAACTATCTTTCCTTAAGGAAATCCCTAATAGGTTTGCCATAGTAGGGAAAAAATCTACTTGTCCACCAACTGTTATAACTTCCCCTTGAATATCCTCACCAGGCAAATGGATAATTAGTGGAACATTGTACATTTCCCTTTCATCATAGGGTTTTTGCAAAAATTCTGTAAGGACTTCATAGGTTTTTTCATCCCTCATATCTAACCCCTTGTGGTCACCGTAGATTACTATAATGGAATTTTCATATAATCCTTCCTCTTTTAACAGTTCTAAAAACATACCAATTTGAGTGTCTAGGTATCTGATTGTTTGTAAGTAATAATCTAAAACTGTGTCTTGATATTCTTCAGGAATTGCCAATTCTTTGTATTCTTCCGGCAAATAAAAGGGATGATGGGAAGTCACTGTAATATAAAAAGAATAGAAGGGTTGAGGTAATTCTTTAAGGTAATTTATTGACTGTCTAAACAGCTCTCCATCACTAAGACCTAAGCCTATGGTTTCCCCTTCATCAAAATCTTCTAAACCGATAAACCTTTCAATACCCTGTGCAGGATAAATATTTTCCCTGTTCCAAAAATAGCGGTAATTTCCGTGAAAGGCAATGGTGCTATATCCCCTACTCTGCAAAGAGGAAGGAAGGGTAATAAAGTCATTATTTTCGTAGGCTTTATAACTATATACCCTAGAAGAGGGGTAAAATCCGGTGTTTGAGATAAATTCACAATCAGAAGTATTACCCCAGGCCACTTGTTCAAAATAATTACTGAAGTAAAAAGAATTATTTTTTATCAATTCATTCAATACTGGAGTAATATACTCTCCATTAATTTTTTTATTAATAACAAAATTTTGTATTGATTCAGCTTGGATAACAATAACATTTTTACCTTGGGCTAAACCAAAGTAGTTATTCTTTTCTATCTTAGTATTTTCTATCAGTTCAAATAATGCTTCCACATGACGCCTGTTAATAGTAGTACGATCAATAAAACTTAAAAGGTCATAAATATGGTAGTTTATTACACCTAAATTGTAAGGTGTAAAATAATTATCTGTTACCTTTGAAATGTAAAAATTAAAGGAACCTACTAAAAGCATTAATATTAATAAAAAGACTAAAACTTTTCTTTTACTTAAAAATTTTTCAATATTTTGGTTCAAAACTCCCTTCTTCCTTAAGATAATTATAATGAGTAAATCTAAGAAAAATAAAAAATATAAGGGGTTTAATAGTTGAAAAATACTTTCCGAAACCGGTCCTAATTGTCCTATCTGATAAATACTATGGGCTGGAACTAATGTATAAAAATGATTATAGTACATCATATCAATAAAAAAAATAACTGAAATTAAAAAGTTAACAACCAGTAACTTTCTCAAAAAATTTTTCCTACTAAATAAATACACTAAAGAAAAAATCCCTAAAACTATAATAAAATTATTACCTGTTAGTATAAAAAACTTCTCTATATTCATATTTAAATGTAAAACTAAAATCTTCAATAATATAGCTAAACTAGAAATAATTAAAACTAACAAAGGTAAAACCTCCCCATAACTTTTTCCCACACCCATAATATTATTTATTTCTATATTAGAGAAGGATTTCCTTTATAGTTTATGAAAATTTAATATTTTATTTTAATACTTTTGTTCCAAAAAGGATGTGGATAGGAATAACAGCCAAAATTAAGATAAATAGCATGATGTGGACTGGAAAAAGAAATTTAAAGCCTAAAATCATGGCCACACCTGTTAAGACAGAAAGGCTAACAAGTAATAGTAACATCGTTGAAGTAACTTTAACTCCTTTTCTTTTTATCTTGTTAGATATAGACCTAGTAAAAGTAAAGTAAAGTAGTTTCCCTTTAATTGTTATCAGTACCAATATTATAGGTATAATAAAAATGAATATACCGCTTATAATGTGAAATTTAACCACATTTATTCCTTTTAACATCATAATACCTGTTATCACATTACTTAAGATAAACAAAGCGTGGATAAAGTGAACAACCTTAAACAATTTGTTATATCTCACCATAAAAACACCTCCATATCATAAAATATGGAGGTACCTTAGTAAAAATAACTACTAATTTTAGTTATAGCCATAAATTTTCTTAAGTTTTTTTCCCCTTAATAAGATTAACTGTTTCTATAGGAATGTAGACTAATCTTCCCTTTACCCGCAAGCTATTCATTAAAGATATTTTTTCTACAGTAAATTTAAAGGGGGAAAAGGGGATATCTAACGCTCCTTCCTTTAACACCACTTCTCTACCTAAAGTAATGTGGGGTTTAAACTCTCTATTATCTAAACTAAAACCCTCTTTAGTTAAGTTTTGGGCCAAAATCTGCTGTAAAGTTAAAAGTTCTTGGCTCTCTTCAAGTCCAGCCCAAACAATATCTTTGTTTCCCCTTTTAAAATTCCCTAGACCCTTTATTACTAATGAAAACTCCTTTTCCCCCTCAAAACTTGTATGTAATATTTCCCTTAAAACCTTTTCTCTCCTTTCATCTACTTCACCGATAAAAGCCAATGTTAAATGGAGATTATCGATAAATGAGAAATTACCCTTTATAGAGTTATTTTTTATAGTCCCTTGAATTTTAGCCAAAAATTCTTTGGCCCCTTGTGGCAATTGGACAGCGTAAAATAACCTCATAAAATCCTCCTTTCTTCAAGTCTTTCAATTAGTATAGCCTATAAATATCTAACTGTCACCATACTAAAAGATACTCACCCTCTAAAAAAGAGTGAGTATCTTAATTTATATTCTTTCTTTAGGGGTATAAGATGTGTGTAAAAGTTTATGGGCTTTTTCACTATAAGGCTTTCCAAAATATTCTTCATACATCTTCAGTACCGCTGGATTTAGGTGGGATTTTCTCAACCTTTTATTTTTATCTTCTTCATATATTGCCCTTTGCCTTGCTTTAATTACTTCATCGTTTCCATAGTGGTATGGTTGACCTCCACCACCAATACAACCACCGGGACAAGCCATTATTTCAATGGCATGGTATTTAGATTTTCCTTCTCTAATTTCTTCCAATAATTTTCTAGCATTTCCTAAACCATGGGCTATCCCTATATTCAGCTCCATACCATCCACTTGAACCTTGGCCTCTCTAAGCCCTTCTAAACCCCTTAGTTCTTTGTATTCAACTTGTTCTAAGCTTTTACCGGTTTTCCATTCATGAATAGTCCTAATAGCTGCTTCTATTACCCCACCAGTAGTACCAAAGATTACCGATGCTCCAGTAGTTTCTCCCAAGGGATGATCAAAATCTTCATCGGGGAGTTTATCAAAATCTATCCCCGCTTCTTTAAACATCATAGCTAATTCTCTAGTTGTAATAACAATATCGACATTATTTCTATGATCAATTGCTAACTCGGTCCTAGCAGCTTCTGCTTTTTTAGCAATACAGGGCATTACCGATACTACAACTATATCATCGGGATCGATAGAGTGTTTTTCAGCAAAATAGGTTTTGATAATTGTCCCTACCATAATATGGGGTGACTTACAAGTTGATGGAATATCTACTAATTCTGGAAATTGGTGTTCGATGAAACTTACCCAAGCAGGACAGCAGCTGGTTAACATAGGTAGGGTACCGCCATTTTCTAAGCGATCTAATAATTCACTGGCTTCTTCTAAGATAGTGACATCTGCTCCAAAATCTGTATCAAAAACTTTATTGAAACCTAAACGGCGTAGTCCTGCCGCCAACTTACCTGTAACTATTGTGCCAGGTTTCATTCCAAATAATTCCCCTATTGCAACCCTAATAGCAGGGGCTGTTTGCACCACCACATACTTTCTAGGATTTCTTAGGGCTTCCCAAACTTTAGGAACATGGTTTACTTCCGTTAAAGCTGCCGTTGGACAGACGGCGACACAAGCTCCACAGTAAGTACAAGAGGTCTCTGCCATCGGTAAGTTAAAGGCTGGTCCTACCACTGTTTTAAATCCCCTGTTTAATGCTGATAAAATACCACAGGTCTGGACTAAGTTACATGCTGTTTCACACCGACGACATAAAATACATTTATCTTGGTTTTTTATTAAAGCTTTACTAGATGTATCTAAGTGGTATCTTGTAGTTTCCCCTGAATAATGTATTTCTCTAACCCCTAGCTGATGGGCTAAGGCTTGCAATTCACATTGCAGGTTTTTTTGACAAATCAAACAATCGGTAGGGTGATTAGATAATAGAAGTTCTACTGATAATCGCCTTGCTGTAATAGCCTTTAAAGTATCTGTTCTAATTACCATTCCATCATTTACTGGAGTGGCACAGGCTGGAGCAAGTTTAGGACTTCCTTCTACTTCCACCATACATACCCGACAAGAAGCGGTCCTGTTTACCATTTTTAAATCATGAAGATCTAAATGACATAGGGTAGGTATTTTTACCCCTGCCTCCACTGCAGCGTTAAGTATCGTATATTCTCTTGGTACCGTTACTTTCTTATCATTAATAGTAACTGTAACTTTATCTGCCATTTTTACACCACCTAAACTAGACTAATGTTTTCCATTGCTTTTTTTATTCCCGGTTAAACCTTGACAAACCCCTGCAGGACAATGTTTGTTTTTTACATGTTCTAAATATTCTTGTCGGAAAAACTTTAAAGTGCTGAGGACTGGATTGGGAGAAGTTTGACCTAAACCACATAGTGAACTACTTTTTATCATTTCTCCTAGCTCCACTAACCTATCTAAATCTTCTTCTGTACCCTTACCCTCAGTAATTTTATTTAGTATTTCATGGAGCCTTTTGTTCCCTATACGACAAGGGGTACATTTTCCACAGGACTCTTCTTCGGTGAACTCTAGATAAAATTTGGCGATATTGACCATACAATCATCTTCATCCATTACGATCATTCCCCCAGAGCCCATCATGGAACCAATGGAATTTAAGCTTTCATAATCTATGGGAATGTCTAGGTTTTGTTCAGGTATACAACCACCGGAAGGCCCTCCAGTTTGAACTGCCTTTATCCGTTTGTTACCTCTAATACCTCCTCCAACATCGTAGATGATTTCCCGCAAAGTAATCCCCATTGGTACTTCCACTAAACCGACGTTATTTACTTTGCCTGCTAAAGCAAATACTTTTGTTCCTTTACTTTTCTCCGTTCCTATGCTGGAATACCAATTGGCACCTCTTAAGATAATTGGCGGTATATTAGCAAAGGTTTCAACATTGTTGACACAAGTGGGTTTATCGTAAAGACCACTTTCTGCTGGAAAAGGTGGTTTTGCGTTAGGTTCACCCCTACCCCCTTCAATTGAGTTAATTAATGCTGTTTCTTCACCACAGACAAAGGCACCTGCCCCTAGCTTTATATCGATATCAAAGGAGAACTCAGTTCCAAAAATATTTTTCCCTAATAAGCCATATTCCCTGGCTTGTTTAATTGCAATTTTTAACCTTTCTATAGCCAGTGGATATTCCGCCCGAATATAGATATAACCTTTGTTAGCTCCGATAGCATACCCTGCAATGGCCATAGCTTCCAATACACTGTGGGGGTCCCCTTCTAATATACTTCGGTCCATAAATGCTCCAGGATCCCCTTCATCGGCATTACAGACTATATATTTTTGATGGCTTTTATTTCGATAAGTAAGTTCCCATTTTAGGCCAGTTGAGAATCCGCCACCTCCCCTTCCCCTTAATCCACTATCCTTTACAACTTGGATAACTTCTTCAGGGGTCATCTCTGTCAACACTTTTCCTAATGCTTCATAACCATCTAAAGCAATATATTCTTCAATATTTTCCGGATCAATTAACCCACAATTTCTTAGAGCTATCCTCATCTGTTTTTTATAAAAAGGCATGTTTTCCTGAAACATTATTTTTTCTTCTTTATTTGGTTCTTTAAATAACAACCTTTGGACAATTCTACCTTTTATTACATGTTCTTCTACAATAGTTTTGGCATCTTTGGGGGAGACTTCTACATAGAAGACATTGTCTGGTAATACTTTAACAATAGGACCTTTTTCACAGAAACCAAAACAACCGGTTTTTACTACCTGCACCTCTTCTTTATAACCTTTTTTATCTATAATAACTTCTAAAAAGTTGGCTAATTTACTACTTTCTTGAGACTCACAACCTGTACCACCACAAACCAATAAATGCATTCTCCCTTTGTTCATCAGATCACCTCCAACTACAATTTAAGATTATTAACTATTTCTTTTCCTTTTTCTACATTTACTTTTGTATAAATCTCTGGTTCTTTATCTGGATATATAACCTTTACTATAGGTTCTTCATAACAATTTCCTAAACAACCAACTTGAATTAAGCTAACTCCATCTAACTTTTTTTTATTAATTTCGTCTAAAATCCCTAAAAATACATCCCTTGCCCCTGATGCTATACCACAGGTACCCATACCTACATGGATTCTAACCTTTGCCCCTTCAGGAGCATTCCGCAATTTTAAGTTTTCTAAAGCCTTTTCCTTTAGCTCCCGCAACTCTTTTAAAGATTTCACTGAACATCTTTCCTTTCATGTTTTGCTAGTATTTGATCAAGTTCTTCAACCTTCACCCTTCCGTAAACCTTTTCTCCAACAATTACTACTGGTGCCAATCCACAGGCCCCTACACACCTCACTGCATTTAAAGTAAACTTTCCATCTTCAGTAGTTTGTCCTGCCTTAATTCCTAACTTTTCTTCAAAGTCAGCCATAATTTTATCTGCCCCTTTAACAAAACAGGCTGTTCCAGTACAAATATTAATTATTACTTCCCCTGGCGGTTTATCATTGAAGTAATTATAAAAACTTACTACTCCGTATACCTTCGCTCCCGGAACACCTAATTTTCTGGCTACAAAGAGTTGAACATCCCTAGGCAAGTAACCGAAAAGTTCCTGGGCTTTATGTAATACCGATATCAATGCCCCTTCCCTTTCTTCTAAACTATCGATATATTCTTCCAACTCTTGAAACTTTTCCTTAGGAAGTTCCCTTTCTAAGTTATTTTTAGGCTGTAAAACTGTTTTTTCCACTTTCCCTATCCCCTTTCTGGTATAAAATATCCTAAACTATCTATTAGTATTGCTTTTAGTTGTTAAGTATATGCAACTTATTTTAACCTAAAAGGGCACCTTTTATCAGGTGCCCTTCAGTTTTTAGACAAAGTCATTTTTTAAAAGGCTGTAGTAATTAAACATTCTACAAAGTTTTGCGTCGAGATTTAAGGCTTCTATCTAAAAGGAAGAAGGGTACCGCTCTAATTCGCCGTCCATGGCTCAATAGAGCTTTCGGAACGTC
>NZ_FOIF01000054.1 GCF_900111575.1 Anaerobranca gottschalkii DSM 13577
ATCAAAAACTTTAAAAGGTATGTTCTTAACAACTGGCAGGCGATAACAATATATAAAGAAGAAGGATGTTATGGAGGTGGAACAGAAGGGCACATAAGTCATGTACTATCAAGCCGCTTAAGCAGCCGACCAATGGGTTGGAGTCGTGAAGGACTGCGGGCAATGGCTGAGTTACGAGCATATTTAAGTAGTGGTGGCAAAATTACACTTAAACATTTAAAATCAGAAGCAAAGAAAAGCTATAGCCTGGAAAAAAATATTGTCCTAAAGATCAAAAATACCTATACCAAGGTATGTGAACTATTAAATAATGTGCCCATATTAAGCAAAGGTAAACTGATACCAATGTTTAAATGTTTGAAAGATATACATAATGGAACATTTAATTTGTAAACCAAAATAGAGTGGTCATCAATTTATAAATATCCTATAAAAAGTTGACACTATCATAATCAACTGTTATCTTGACATTGTTACCAGCCTACCTATAAGGGATTGAAACCTAGATCTCAATTCAATCCAAAAACCTTTATTGGTGATGCAGCTTTTTAGAAAAGGATTTGCGAACATATCCAGGCACTCTCCGTGGAACACCAGAATGGGAAGATGCTTACAAAACACGTACTGTTACGGAAAGAACTATCAACCACCTTAAAGATAACTTGTGTGTTGCTGGTCGAAAAACACGTAATGAAAAAACTTTGCATGCTGATTTACTTTTAGGTGGTATTACTCAGCTGATTACAGTTCTTCTTGCAGATAAAATGCATTGTCATCAATACATTCGTAGTTTGAAGCCTTTAATTTCATAACCTTATATCATAATCTGTAAAAAACTCCTATTCTTATAAGTTTATTTGTCATGCTCTTTTTTACTTAACTTGTACTATCTAAAAGTATCGGCTTATCTTTTATACATCTTTTCCACTCTTTTACCATTCATTTCCTGTTTTTTTGACCTTTTGCTTAATAGTTTCGCAACTACCTAATAAATGTTTAAAGTATAGTATTTATGTTTTGATTGTTAAAGATGATGTGATTTTATCAAATACCCCTAAATTTTGTGCAATATATAGATATAGGTTTAATGTTTAATTGGAAAAATTATTTAAATTAGTTATTACTGAAATTTTATAATTTTATTAAAGGAATTTAAGTATATTTGTAGAATATATGTGATGAGTATTATAAACACATAAACTTTCGGTTGCTATTAAATATTTAACATTTGGGTTCGCTAGTATTTTTTGTTTTTTTTAATAGTATTTCCTCAATATCATGTAAAAATGAATAAATATATACTAAATTTTACTAAGGGGGGAGAATTGGATGTATCACCTAAAATTGACACTTAGAAGCATTACACCTATTTTAATGTATGGAGCCAACAAAAGTAAGCCTGAACTGAGGGCTACAGAGTTTAAAGGGTTAATGCGTTTTTGGTGGAGGGCCATTAAAGCTTCAGATGATATTGAGGCTTTAAAGAAAGAAGAAATAAATATTTTTGGAGGTATTACTGACACAAAGGGAATTAAAAGCAAAGTCAAGATTTTTTTAGACAGTAAACCAGGCTCGGATAGCATTAAAAATAATCTGCAAGAAATTTTAAGAAACAACAACAATCTTGCACAAGATAAAATAAAATCAATCGAGTATTTGTTGTATTCAGCTGTAATCAACAAATATAAACCTAAACTTTTTGGACCAAACACCCAATTTGATTTAATAATAAATTCCCGGTGTGAAAATGCTTTCAAACACGCTATTGCTGCTTTATGGGTTTTAATATTTTTTGGAGGAGTTGGCTCAAGGTCCAGGAGGGGAGGTGGAAACCTTTATGTTGAAAAAGTTCAGGGAGAAACCTACGGTCTTCATTTTATACCCCAGGCTAACAGTTCTGAAGAATTGGCTACCTGGTTAAAGGAAAATTTTACAATAATTAAAAAAATAATCTCTCCCTCACATAAATCTTGCACATCCTATTCTAACTTGAATTTTTCAAGGTTTATAGTTTCTTCAAATAACTTTGATAGCTTTCAAGAGGCCATGGCAGATATTGGTGCAAGGTATAAAGACTTTAGATTTGAGCACAAAAATTCTATCAGTAGCGGCAACTTAGGTCTTCCTGTTGTCCATGGAATTCGCATAAAAAAAATATCAAAGGTAATAGGCAAGAAAGGCGATATAGAATTTTGCAGGCGCGCTTCCCCACTTATCCTTAAAATACTAAATAGCCAGGGAAAATATTACTGGATGGCTTTGAGGCTTACAGGAGAATTTTTACCCAAAGGTGCTCAGTTAGTGTGGGGTAATAACTATTCTAAACCATCAGAAGAAAACCTCGACAAGTTTTGGAACAGTCTAAAAAAAACTAATGATAATGATGCAGATAATTTAGAATATAAACTAGAATATACTCTTGACCCCAACTTAGAGTCAAAAAAAGTTATTAAAGAAAAAGCCCAAAACTAAGTTATAGCTTATTACAGGAGGTGAGTAAATGGTTAAAACACTCGTAATCTTTTCAATTGGTCCAGTTCAAAGTTTTATCAATAAAGCCCGGAAAACCTCTGACCTTTATGCTGGCAGCAAGCTGTTGTCAGACTTAATTGAAAAGGCAATGCAAGCCTTTAAAAACCAGCAGGGATTAAAGGTAGAGATAGTTTACCCAAGCGAAGCTTTGGCATCAAAACCAAACAGGTTTTTAGCAGTGGTGGAAACTGAAGGCTTGTCAAAAGGGCTAAATGCTGTCTGCAAAGAAATAGAAAAAATGCTATACCAGGAAGTAGAAACAATTTTTTGTAGCCTTTTACAAAAACTAAAGCTCAAAGAGCCAGCAGGTTTTAAAAGGCAACTGGAAAGGTTTTTAGAAGTTCACTGGGCGATTTTTAGTCTGGACGATAAAAACTACCAGGAGGGTTTTAATCAAATTGATAAATTAATGGGTGCAGTAAAAAACACCAGGACTTTTAAGCAGCTACAAGAAGGCCATGCTGGCCAGGTTTTGGGCGAAACAGGTCGCAAATGCAGTTTGTGTGGTGAATTTAATGTTTTATTCTACAGGAGTAAAGATAATAAGATAGACTATATAAACCCCAAAACAAACTTAAAAAGTAAGTATATCTCACCTGCAGCCATTAATTTAAACAATATTTGTAACAAAAACATATTTACTGCTCTTTTTAGCGAAAATGAAGGGCTTTGTGCAGTTTGTTTTATAAAAAGGTTTTACAGATACGATACCCAGATTAATGCTTTTAGCTCTACTTCAGAAATAGCCCTTATGGAAACTCTAGAAAGAGTAAAACAGGATGGAGAAATAAAGAAGCAGATAACTGAATATGAAAATCTCTTTAAATCAAAAAATAATGGTTTATTTGAATCATCTCTGTTTTATAAAGAAAACCTTACTGAAGATTATTTTAAAAAATGGGGATATCCCTTAGAGGTATTAGGAGTTTCCCAAGATTTATTAAACAATATTCATAAAAAAGCTGCAGAAAAGGGTTTGAATTTTAGTAAGTATTATGCCGTTTTATCTTTAGATGGTGATGATATGGGCCAGTGGCTTTCAGGAGAAAATTTAATTGACCAGGGAGGGCTATTTGAATTTCACAAAAAGCTAGCTAATTCTTTAGGGGAATATGCTCAAAAAATCTGTGACGCACTAAAACCGCCTAAGGGGCAACTAGTTTATGCCGGTGGGGATGATGTCCTTGGTTTTGTAAACCTAAACCATCTAGTTGATGTCCTTACTGAGATAAGGAGGGATTTTCCTGCCCTTGAACAGCTAGCAAAAACACCTTCACATAAAAAATCCTCAGCTTCAGTAGGGGTTGCAATAGCCCATTATAAAACACCTTTGTCAGAGGTTCTTTCCATATCAAGGCATATGCTTGAAAAAGCAAAGGAAAATCATAGAAAAAACTCTCTAGCAATTGCTCTTATTAAAAGATCTGGCGAAACAGTAGAAGCTGTTTATGAATTTGAGCAACAAATTAATAGTTCTAGTTACATAGTGTTAAGAACTATACAAAGGATAATAGATGAAATTAGCAAAGGGAGCTTTTCAAAAGGCTTTATAAAAAATTTAAGGGCAGAATTTATGCGCCTTTTAGGGTGTGAGAACGATAATTTTATAGAAGAAAATATTTTAATAGAAGAAATAAATAGACTGGTAGCTCGTTCTTGTATGATGTTGAGAAAACCAGGTGAGAGTGAAGAAGACTATAAAAATCGTAAAGCTGAAAGTATTAGTTGTTTTCAAAATGACCTTATAGACCTTTTAAATACAGGTTTAAGTGGAGGCACCAATATCATAGATTATTTTAATTTGTTAGACATTGCAGTATTTTTAGGAAAGGAGGTAAACCATGACAGCTAAACCCGATACAGTAACCTTTGAGGTTGAAGCTCTAGATACTCTTTTTTTTAGAGATGCTAGACCTTTTACCAAATCAGAAGAAAATTGGGCTCAAACGATTTTTCCTCCATCACCTTCAGTGTTTTATGGAGCCCTGCGTACCCTTTTTTTTGCAGAAAATGTTAACCAATTTAACCTGGCTGGAAATGATAATGACCCAACTAAAGAACTAAAAATCACAGGTATATATTTAGCCCAAGGCAATACATCTTTCTTTCCGGCACCATTAGACTGCATTCAGAAGAAATTTTCAAGGGGCCAAAATTACAACCAGGAAAACAAAGGGTTTTTATTGGACTTATATGAAAATCCCATAGGTCAATCTAGCTGCCCCTTAAAATATATTTTAATGCATAAAGGACAAGGAAAGGCAAAAGAAATAGAGGGGGGATATTTGGATGAAGAGGAACTATTTAAATATTTAAGAAAAGAAGATGAGTCTTTTAATTTTTATCACCTAAAGGGTTTTCTTTATTCTGAACCTAAGATAGGTATTGGTATATCTAAAAACTGGGGTACTTCCCAGGAAGAAATGCTCTACAGGACAGAGATGATTAGAACTAACAATCTTTCCTTTGTACTTAGAACATCCGGTCTTAAGCTACCAGAACAGGGAGTACTAAGGTTAGGAGGTGAAGGTAAGACAGCTTATTTTAAAAAAACAAGCAATATAGACACTTCTATTTTGAACCTGGACAAACAAGAAATGATGTTTAAAATTTATTTTGCTACACCAGCTATCTTTGAAAAAGGATGGCTTCCTCGCTGGATAGAAAAAGACGATGATAATTGCTACTTTGGGTCCTATAAAGGGCTTAGGATACGTTTGTTAGCTGCTGCTCTGGGTAGGTATCAGTCCATTGGGGGCTTTGATATGAAGAAGGGTAAACCAAAACCAATGTATAGGGCTGTCCCAGCAGGAAGTGTTTATTATTTCAAACTTGAAGAAGGCACCCTTGAAGATGCTGTAAAATTATTCCATGACCAAAGAGTGTCAGATTATTACCAGGAACAAGGTTTCGGATGGTCATTTGTGGGGAGGGTATAAAATAATGGAAAAAGAAACAATAATTATAACTTCGGTAGGTACGTCGATTTTAGATAAATATTTAAGATTAAAACAAAATAAAAATAATCACTTTAAAGATAAATTAAATGGTTTGAAAACAGTTCCCTTTGAAAAATTAAATGAACGTGGCTCAAAAATCAACGAAATAAAAGAAAAAATAACTGACTATTTGCAAGTAGAAATAGATGATGGAGAGTATCCTTCAGCGGAAATTAAAAGCTTGATTAAAATTAAAGAGCAGTGCAATATAAAACAAAAAATCACAGCTTATTTAATAGCTACAGATTCTATAGCATGTGTGTTGGCGGCAGAGCTGATAAAAGAATATTTTGAAAACAGAAAAGAGCACAATATAACTGTGGACTTCACTAGAGAGTATTTTAAAGAAGATTCTAAAAAAGGTAATATTGTTAAAGGGTTATTAGTAAATGATAAAGTAAGATTCGAAAATGAAGGGCTGCTAAACCTTTTAGGATGTATTTTAACAAAGCTAGAAAAAAAATCAAAAAAAAATACACTATTAAATATTACTGGTGGGTACAAAGCTCTAGTGCCCTACTTTACTGTTATAGGCCAGGTTCATTCTCTGCCTACATTCTATATATACGAAGACACAGAAGAAGTTATCCAGGTACCACAGTTGCCAATAGAATATGACTATTCAATTGTACACGAAAATCTGTTTGTCTTTGATGATATAAAACCTGAAAAAAGCATAAAGAATTTGCCCACAAAGGATAGTTTTGTGGAAAATTACTCACAAGAGCTTTTAGATGCATTGTTAGAAAAGGGTATGGTTAGGATTATCGAGGATGATAAAAAAGTAAAAGCGTCTTTTATAGGTGGTTTGATATACCAAAAATATACTAGAGAAGCCTATGGAGAAAACTTTTCAAACCTAAAGGGTAATCTTATAGAATTAAAACTCTACAAGTACTTTGTTGAAAAAAGGTTTCCTGGAGCAAAGATTAAACATTCTTACACTAAGAGTGGAAAAGACGGAAAAGTAGATTTTGAAATTGATATACTGGTGGAAGATGGAGATGAGATTCTTGCGGTAGAGATTAAAGCAGCTGGTAGTGTTAAAGTTATAGAGGAAACAGACAAAAACAGTATAGAATACAAGTTAATTCAAGGTGGATTTTATAAGTTAACAGAGCTATATCCTAACAAAAAACATAAAAGAGAAGTTTATCTTTATTCAAATCAACAAATTTATAATAGAATTTTAAAAGATATTGAAAAACTTCACAAAGATCGTCCTAAAGAAACTGAAAACTTAAAATGGTTTCATCTAAAATTGGATAACACACTAGACAACTATAATGTGAGTGAAGGTAAAATTAAACAAATCTATCCAGAGAAAGGAGAGTAATATATGTATAAAATAGCTTTTCCATTATTTTTTCACGTCCAGACACCATTGCACGTAGGTGCAGGTGGTGACGTTGGGCTAGTTGACCTGCCTATTCAGCGGGAAAAACATACCGCATTTCCCAAAATTGAAAGCTCAGGAGTCAAGGGATGTCTAAGAGAAGCTTTTGAGGGTTTAATTGATAAAGAAATAAAAGGCTTTGGAAAAGTCACCGGTGACGATATAGAACTACTTTTTGGCCCAGAAGAAACAGGGGATAAAGGCCATGCTGCCTCCTTAGGGTTTAGCGATGCCAGACTTTTGTTTTTTCCAGTTAGGTCTGTAAAAGGGGTATTTGCTTGGGTTACATGTCCAGGTGTTTTGAAAAGGTTTAAAAGAGACCTTGAAATTTGTGATATCTTTAATCAGCTTTCTGATAATGGCTCTTTTGTGAAAATTTTTTTTGGAAATTTAAAGTATGTTCCTCCAGTAAATTCTGTTTCCAGTTTAGATAAAATTAAGGTAGATGATGGGCAGATTGTCCTTGAGGAGTATGCACTAAAGGTCGAGGAAAAAAAAGAAACCAAATCCCTAGGCGAAGAGCTTTCTGATGTTCTAGGAGTTGAAGATATTAAAGATAAACTAGTAATTTTGCATGATGATGTATTTAAAGACTTTGTACAGCTTTTTACAGAAGTCATAACCAGGACAAAGATAGATAGTCAAACTGGTACTGTTAAACCAGGGGCCCTTTTTACAGAAGAATACCTGCCAGCTGAAAGTGTCCTATATTCTCTAAGTTTGATTTCTCCAATCTTTGCAGAGAAAAATAAAAAGGGCAAATTCATATCTGATGATCAATCTACGGAGCATCAAAAGATAGCGGACTTTTTTATCAGAGGATTACCTGATTACCTGCAGATAGGTGCCAATACTACCCTTGGCAAAGGAATTGTAAAGGTGGTGGCTTTTACAAATGACTCTAAATAGGTTTAGAAATACAATAGCAGATATGGAGAGAGAAAGGGCTAAATATGCCTACGAGTGTGTGGAAAGTATTGCCAGCGAATACTCCCATTTAAAGAAAAACTATAAATCTTATGTGAGAAAACTGCCTGCCCTTATCAAGGCCAATGGCCTAGCAGGTGCCATCGCCTTTGTTTTTAGTAAAAAGGATAATGACAAATCTAAATCAGATTATGCCTATAAATTGATTTATGAGCAAAGTCAATCCTGGCTTATGGAAAAATCTTCTTTGGGAAAATTGCTTTTTAAAAATGGCTATGATCAAACTGTTAAAAACCATGTGCAACCAGAAGCAAATCAAGTACAGGATGACAAAAGGTTTATTGAAAATATTATAAACTTAGACATAGAAAGCTATAGGCTTGCAACTACAGAGCTTTTAGCCCTTTATAAATGGATGGCCCGCTTTGCTGAAGGTATGCTTGGAGGGGATGAAAAAGATGGCTAAAAATAAAAAAAATAAAAAAGCTCAAAAAAATAGCAACAGCCAGAGCAAAAAACAATCCAATAACATATATTTCATCCCAAGGGAAACCGGGCAGATATTGAATAACCTCGAAAAGCAGAAAGGGGGCAAATTTCAGTATGACAATTATTCCCTACTATTAAACAAGTTTTACAAGTGCCAAGAAGATTCAAAGGGAAAATACGAGTTTGATTTCAATGAAATGGCCAAAGAATATGAGTTCTATCCCAAGGCCCAAAATCTAGAAATTAAAAAACTTATAGATCAAATTAACCAAAGGGTCAAAGCTGTAAGTCAAGCCTATGCTAACATAGGATATCAAGTAAAGAAGTTTGAATTAAAAACCACTTCACCAATGGTAATAGGTTTAGGTAACGACAGTGTTCTTGAAACTTCCCTTACCTTACATCATACTTATGGCATCCCCTACATCCCAGCTAGTGCTATTAAAGGTGTAGCCAGAAACTGGGCTATAAACAATATCTTTGACCTAAATGAAGGAGATAAAGACCGTGGTGCCCTAGGAGACCAGTCCTTTTGTAAAATCTTTGGCAGTCCTGAAGACAGTGTTTTAGGAGAAAGGCAGGGTAAGGTTATATTTTTAGATGCTTTTCCCCTGTGCAATATAAAAGTTAAAACAGATATTATCTCTTCCCACTACCATAACTACTATACATCTGGTAAAAATAACATACCACCTGCTGATTATCTTCAGCCAAATATCAGAAAGTTTTTGGTTTTAGAAGAGGGTGCTCTTTTTAAATTTTATCTCATGGTAAAAGACAAAGACAACGAAAAAATAACACTGGGTAGTTCTGAGGAATATCAAGGAACTATCTTAGAATTAACAGAAAAACTCCTTAAGGAGGCACTAACCATAGAAGGTATAGGGGCTAAAAGCTCAGTGGGATATGGTTTGTTTGGGTAAAAAACTTATCATCATCAAATATTATTGAGTTTTAAACTAGTGCTAATGTGTGCAAGTTTAAATATGGTTTACTGTCATATCATCTAGGGTTTTAATATAGGGTCATGTTAATGAAGATTGAACTAAGGTATAGCAGGATTTTGTAAAAATCACCGGTTTTACCATTTCGGACTATATTATAAATTGATTTTATTTTAAAAATAAAATTAAAAGGTCTTAAATTCTTGATTGAGGAAATTGCATAATTAGATTTTTATGTTTATCAAAAAAAGAGCATAGAAAATCTAACTCATTATAAATGAGTTTTTAAAAAAGGTTAAATTTTGTTATCTAGAACAACATCCTCCATTCTCTATAATATTTTTAAATTTTTATCGTTAAGCAGCTTTGAACTTTAGCCTTCTTTATACCTTTAGATCTGAGATTATCTAAATTTAGATATTTTTTTAGCCTGCTATTACATCTTTCAACAGAACTTCTTTTGTTATATTGATTTTTCCATTCATCAGAGGATCTTAGAGGATAACCATAGTATCGAGGATTTTCTTTATAATTGACTTTTAAAGTATATCCATAGTTAGATGACGAACCTCTTTAAGCTTTTAAACTAACTCTTTTATTGTTTGAATTGTTTCTACTTGCATGGCTATTAAAGCATAAATCATTGATGTTACTTCATAACCTTTTGGGCCTTTTGAATAACTAGATTTTCTTAGATTATAGGCTATTTTAGAAACGTCTAATTGAGATAAAATCATTTCTAACTTAGTTTCTTGTTGAAATTTTATAATTTCTTCAAAGGAAATTATGCTCATTTGTCGAATATACATTTAGAGGTTTCACTTCTTTCGGATAGTTTTGGTGCTACTTAATATATTCGACATTTGGGGTGAAACCTCTTTTTTTGCTTTAAATAAATTTAATAAAATCAGCCTCTTTAAATTATGCAATTTCCTCATTTAAAAAAGAAGTTAAGGGTATATCCCAATTATCATATTGCCTATCAAAATGATTATTACTCTGCTTTCCATGAATGTATATGAGAAACTGTTAGAATAACAGTTCAGATAAATATACTTAAAAAATACTTTGATAAAAAATTATTCTAACTAGAAATCTGCTTTTCTAATATACTTTTCTAATATACTAGATCTTTTTGAACATAATTAATAGCCTAGAATAATTTTTCAGATTATGAAAAGGGATGGTACTAGTTTTAATAATGCGATTAGTTATTTACCTAACTATGTGGGAATTTTTAAGGTAATATTTTTAGAATAATCAGGAAAAATTTAATTTATAGAATTAAACCGCATGTACAGCAATTTTAATATGGATAAAATTTAAGGCTTAGAGGATGGGATGATGAATGAAGGCATTAGTGATAACTTCTCATAGATTAAATGATGAACAAATATTAGAACTACAATCGAGATATAAAGTAGAGGAAATAATTTACTTGCCGGAAGATCTGCAAAATATTTGGAGCAATATTGAGCCTTCTGGCGAATTTCCAATAGACAATCTAAAAAAGATTGTTAGTTGGATTAGTAAAGAAAAAAGAGAAAATGTTTTTGTAATTGTACAAGGAGAATTTGGTGCTACTTTTTTAATAGTAGACTATTGTTTAAAAAATGGATATAAAGCATTGTATGCTACATCTAAAAGACAGGTAAAGGAGGAGGTTAAAGAGGGAGAAACACACACTATAAGGGTTTTTAAACATGTTAATTTTAGAGAGTACAAAGAATGGAAATGTTAATTTGTTTTGGTTTCCAATAATGTTTTTGGGAAACTTTGAATATCACAGGGATGAGGAATAAACACTTTTTAGGTGGAGGAAGAATTAAGTTGATCTATAACTAAAAAGATTACCTATTAGGGATATATAAACTAAAAAGGATGTGTAAAAATGAGAATTGTATTAGAAATAACTTCTGAAAAGGAAATAAATTTACCTATACAATATAATCACATTGTACAAGGATTTATATATGAAAATTTAGCTGATGAAGTTTTCCGTTTCTTTATCCATGATGAAGGTTTTGAATTCAATAAAAGGAAATTCAAGTTATTTACTTTTTCAAAGATATTAGGGAAATTTGTCATCGATAAAATAGGAAACAGAATAATTTTTCAATCACCAATAAAATTAGTTATTTCATCACCAATTGATAAATTTATCAATGAATTTGGTAAAGCATTGTTAGAAAAAGATAAATTTTATTTAGGGAAAAATAATATTCAAATTAGCAAGATTGAAGTTGTTAATAAAGGGAATTTTAGTGATAACGTTAAAATCAGGACACTATCACCTATTGTTATATATAGTACTGTAGAGGAAAATGGTAAAAAAAGGACTATCTATCATAAACCAGGAGATGAAAGTTTTACTTTGTTAATTAGAAGAAATATCGAAAAAAAATATCAACTACTGTATAAAAAAGAACCACCAACAGATGATTTTGAAATTAAAGCAGCTAATCTAGAAAAAATCAGGTTAGCAGTAATTAACTATAAAAATACAATTATCAAAGGTTATTCAGGAGATTTTATTTTAAAAGGCAATCCAGAACTTATATCTTTAGCCTATGATGTAGGGTTAGGAAGTAAAAATTCTCAAGGTTTTGGCTTATTTGATTTTGTCGTCGACCACCAATAGTGCAAAAATCCCTAGAGGTCGACGACAAGTCAAAAAAGACGAAAAATCCCTTAACACCAGGTGTTTTGGGATTTTTATATTAAATTTTAGTTTACATAATATTAAAAAACATAGTGTAAAATTGTTGTAGGAAAAATACAAATAAAAAAATACAAGAGACCGCTCTTTTTGGTAAAATAAAAATTGACAAAACAAAACAATCAAAAAGGAGGGTCTCTTGTGAATATAATTATACAACAAAAATGCGAAGAATTCATCAATAAAGTTTTAGAATTTTTTTCAGAAGACGAAACTCGAATAATGGAGGAAATAGAAACAAATTTAAAGGAGCTAACAGATAATTTTATACTGGAGATGATGAGAACTTATTTTGAATTGATTGATAGAAAAATTGTTGAAGATAAAGTTAAACGAAAGCAAAAAGGAATTGTAATTGAGCGAAA
>NZ_FOIF01000055.1 GCF_900111575.1 Anaerobranca gottschalkii DSM 13577
TAATAAATGCAGATTTAAATGGAGCATATCAAATAATGAAAAAAGTATTCCCCAATGTATTTTCGGAGGGGATAGAGGGTGTGGGGTTACACCCAATCAGAGTAAACATAGCTTAAGCTGTGTTGACTGATAAATAATTTTATTAAAATTTTTATTGTTTTTAATAAAGTTAATAACCTTGACATAACGATAATACCTGGTATAGTTTCATTTAAGAAATTTTGATTATATATTCTTGAAAAACTTTGATAGATTATAGTTACAGAAAAGATTAAAATTAAAATACTTTGCAAAACGGCAGCTAAATCTTCGTATCTACCATGACCGTAGTTGTGACACTTATCGGGAGGTTTTCCTGCAAAATACATAGCTGCTAAAGTAATAGTTGAAGCTAAAACATCCATAAAAGAATGGAGGGCATCGGAGATAATACTGATAGAATTGGTTATAACTCCAATAACCAATTTTAGAACAACTAAAAAAATACTAACAGAAATAGCTAAAAGGGCAGCTTTAAATTTGTTCACTTTTATCATCTCACTTTTGATTTTTTTCAGTAATATACAATATGAAGAAAAAGTGAAAATGTGTAAAAAAAGAGGTTTGTTATCAAACCTCTTTTTGCATTAATGTAGCGATAATTGCCACAATTCCCATGATGAAGAAAACTGTAAAAGCCAATTTATATGCATCTAAAGTGTAAACCCTAGCACCATTTACTAAACTACCTTGCCATTTTAAATCTAGAATGTAGCCAACTATAATATTTAAAATAGCACCACCTAAAAAGCCACCGACATTGGCTACACTGGTAGCAGTTCCCGCTAAGTGGGGGTTATTGACATCCTTAACATTAGTAAAAGAGAGGATAAAGGAAACAGCTGTTATACCTAATATCAAATAAAGGACAGGTAAGAGGATTAAAGGGGGTTGACCATTGGCTATAAATATAATGTAAAACCATATAACGGTGAAAATAGTGGCTCCACCTAAAATTACCCCCTTTATTTTCCCTAAAGCTTTAGCTAAATTACCAATTATTATTGAACCTACCATTATCCCTGTTGTCAATAAAAGGACATAGCGGGATGCGGCACCTGGTGAAAGGCCGTAAATGTGGGTTAAATAGGGGACACCCCAAAGGCCAGAAAAAGATGTAATTGATCCCATTAAAGCGAAGAGGATGAAAAAGTTAGGCCAGGTATAGGGGTTTTTAACAACCTTTAGTAATCCTAGCCAAAAACTTTCCTTTGACTTAGGAGGATTTCCATTAGGGGCATCATATCCTAAATCATTAGGATGATCTTTAACAAAAAATATAATTAATCCATAGCATAAAAGGGAAACAGAAGCAATGACCACAAAGGAAAGGCGCCAACCTAAAGCCAATACTAACAATGCTAAGGGTGTAGTAGCTAAAACACCTCCAAAATTACCTACAAGGGAAGTCCAGCCAGTAATCATTGGAAACTCTTCTTTTTTAAACCACACCGATTGAATCTTCAATATAGAAACAAATACTCCAGCAACACCAATACCAACTAGCAGCCTCCCTAAGTAAGCAATATAAATAGTGGGAGCAAGGCCAAAGATTACTGAACCAACTCCAGCTAATAGCATACCTATACTAGTGGTTTTTCTTGCACCAATATGATCTATCAAAATTCCATTGGGAATTTGCATAATAGCATATGCCCAGAAATACATCGAAGCTAAATTACTCAGTTCTGTTCCTGTTAAATTTAAATCTGAAGCCAAATTTTCTGCAACAACAGCGGTGGAATAACGGTGAAAAAAGACGACGACAAAGGCTAGGGCAAGGACAGCCCAGTTTATCCACTTTGCTTTAGTAAATGAAAGTTTTGTTTCCATTAAATTCCTGTCAAAATTGACAGGTCACCTCCTTGTCTTGTACTGAAATTGACTTGCTACTTTAAGTTTAAATGTTTTTTCTATTTATGTAAAGAAATAATAATTTTAAGCTTTTTTGATATTAAATTTATCATATATAGATTTTTCTCCGGGGATAAATATGTTACATTTTTAACATTCTTCTGCTATAATAAAAGGGTAAAAACTTGGGAAGAGGAGAATTGACAATGAAGAAGTTATGGAGTTTTGATTACGTTGTTGTAGATGATAAGGTTAAAGAAAGAACAGTAGCCTTCTATTTATTAGCCCTTTTAATTATAGGTGCTTCTTTACAAAGTCCTCAAAGATTAGTGGAAGGCTTACAAACTATCTTTATTGCTCCGGGGATGTTGATTACCGACTATTTAGAAATAGCCGGTTTAGGACCAGCCCTATTTAATGCCGCTGTTGTCGGATTTATCGGATTCTTTGTAATCAAACTAAATAAAGTAGTTTTTAACGGGCCAGCTATTGCTGCAGTATTTACAATGGTGGGCTTTGCCCTTTTTGGTAAAAACATTTGGTCTGTTTTACCAGTTATTTGTGGAGTATGGGTATATAGTAAAATTAAAAAACAACCTTTTAAAACATATATTTTCCCTGCCCTTTTTGGAACAGCATTAGCGCCATTAGTTACACAAGCTTCCTTTGGTTTTGGTTGGGGTATTCCCTTAGGAATAATAGTAGGGATGTTAACCGGTTTAGTAGTCCCTCCTTTAGCCAGCCACGTTCTTAGAGCCCATGAAGGATATAATATTTATAACGTAGGTTTTACAGCAGGCCTTACTGGGATGTTATTTTTATCTATCTTTAGAAATTTTGGATTAAATAGCCAAACGGTGATGTATTGGGGTACAGAATTTAATACACCAATGCGCTGGATTTTTATCCCAATTTTTGTTACAATGATTTTACTAGGAGTGATATTTAATAAAGGGAAAATTAAAGATTATGGAGAAATATTAAAACATCCCGGTACTTTAATTACAGATTTCGTTCAATTAGGGGGCTTTGGTAATACTTTAATTAATATGGGAATTATGGGTTTAATTGGCTGTGCCTACATCGAATTGGTAGGAGGACACTATAACGGCCCAACCATGGGTGGTGTATTGACTATTGTGGGCTTTGCTGCCTTTGGTAAACACCCTAAAAATTCAATACCTATCATGCTAGGGGTTTGGTTAGGAACTTTCTTACCTTTCTCTGTTTTCAAAGAAGTCGGTGCTAGTAGTCCTGGTCCTATTTTAGCTGCCCTCTTTGGAACGACTTTAGCACCTTTAGCAGGAGAGTTTGGTGTAATTATAGGAGTATTAGCTGGAATAGTTCACTTATCAATAGTTTCCCAAGTTGGGATACTACATGGAGGTTTAAACCTCTATAATAACGGGTTTGCAGGAGGTTTTGTTGCCACCATATTTGTGGCTCTAATCAATGGGTATAAAAATGGAAATGGAAAATAAGGAGGGGGAAATTTGCGTTCAGAGAAAAGTAAAATTCAGGGGATAGTAAAAGAGTTGATGAGTAATTCCTTAAATGCAGAAGCTACAGAAATCAAAGTTCAAGTAGATCGGGGTAAAGATAAAACAGTTATCAAAGTTATTGATAATGGAAAAGGGATGGATAGTAAAACTTTAAAAGGGGTACTAGACCTTTTAAATCAGCCCCGTCGAGATGAACTAGAAGACTACTATGGAGGATTAGCTGGTAATAGTCAAACGGCATCTGGTCTTAATATCGTAGGGATGTTGGTAGATGAGGCTAAAGTTTATAGTGAAGAGGGAAAAGGAACAACAGTAGAAGTAATTAGATACAAAAGATAACTAAAGGAGAGCTGCTCAGCTCTCCTTTAGTTATACTAAACCTATTCTCTCTTTAACGGTTTTCATGGTCTTTTCTGCCATTTCTTGTGCTCTTTGGGCTCCTTTTGTATAAACTTCTACAAGATAATCTTTATTTTCCATGTACTGATTATATCGCTCTCTAACAGGGGCTAAAGCTTCTACTACTAATTGACCTAAATCTGTTTTAAAAGGACCGTACCCTTTTCCTTCATAGCGGGACACAACTTCTTCAACGGAGATATTGGCAAATTTTGCATAAATGGTAATTAAATTTTTAATTCCAGGTTGTTCATCATTATACTGAACTACCCCTACACTATCGGTAACAGCTCTTTTGAATTTCTTAATTATCTCTTTTTCATCATCTAATAAAAAGACAGTACCATTGATATTTTCATCGGATTTTGACATTTTACTGGTTGGATCCTGTAGACTCATGATCCTAGCACCAACTTTTGGGGTATAAATCTCTGGAATAGTAAAAGTTTCCCCAAATGCATTATTAAATCTAATGGCAATATCCCTAGTTAACTCTAAATGTTGTTTTTGATCTTCACCTACTGGAACTAAACTTGTTTGATAAAGCAAAATATCCGCTGCTTGTAGTACAGGGTAAGTAAATAACCCTGTATTTATATTTCCTTTATTTTTTTCCGATTTCTCTTTAAATTGGGTCATTCTATTAAGTTCACCTAAGTAAGTATGGCAGCCTAAAATCCAGGCTAATTCAGTGTGCTGTGGTACATGGGATTGAAAGAAAATAATATTTTTTTCTGGGTCAAGGCCACAGGCTAAGTATTGGGCTAAAAAAGAAAGGCAAGAATTTCTAAATTCTTTTGGATCATGTTTTACTGTAAGGGAATGTAAATCAACTATGGAATAAAGGCATTGATAGTCATCTTCTAAAGCTTTCCAGTTTTGGACAGCACCAATGTAATTACCTAAAGTTAAGCTCCCTGTTGGCTGTGCACCACTAAAAACAATTTTTTTCTCCATAAAAAAACCTCCTTTAAAATATATAAAACCCCTTCATCTCCTTAGAGACGAAGAGGTTACTCTCCGCGGTACCACTCTATTTGGCAAAGTTTTGCCCTCTTTAATCCCGATAACGGAGGAAACCGGCCTAACCTACTGCTCTTTCAGCTAGGCACTCATAAGTCCATTCAGTAAAGCCTTTGTATCGGTTTCCACCACTACCGACTCTCTGTAAACAAAGGGCTAAACCTACTACTCTTAATCATCGTTTTTAAATATATTTTTTAAAAATTATAGCCTAAAAATTCTTACAAGTCAAATTGGGTATAATAATTTTGGAAAAAATTATTTTTTTGCAGGAAAATTGGGATATTGTGTTGAATTGATATAGTGAAAAAAAGGACGTATATAATAAAAAGATAAAGGGAGGTGAAATCCCTTGCATCTGGAAAAATTGGGTAAAGAACACATTAACCAGTTGTTTGAAGGGATTCTATTGCTAGAAGATTTAGATGAGTGTTATAGATTTTTTGAGGACTTATGTACAGTTAATGAAGTGAAATCTTTAGCCCAGCGTCTAGAAGTTGCTAGAATGTTGAAAAATGGAATGACATATCAGAAGATAGAAGAGGCAACAGGTGCCAGCACCGCTACTATCAGTAGAGTTAAAAGGTGTTTAGAGTATGGTGAAGGTGGTTATAATACTATCTTAGAAAGGCTTGAAAAAAAGAATCAAAATAAATAAATTTTGCTAGCGCTCAAATAGCGCTATTTTTTTGTCCTTTTATTCATATAAATTATAAAAAGGAAAAAAGGGGGATATTATAAAGTGGAATTTTATTTAATATTAGTGATTTTTTTACTCCTTATTTATTTGAGTTTAAAACTTAGAAATATAAATAGAAGGACAGTAGCGGAATCCTATGGTTTTGAGCCAGTGGAATCTCCCATATCCAAAAGCATAGTTGAATTAATTTCTACAGCGGGAGGGATATATATATCTTTAACTTTAGCACTATCATTTTTAAAAATAGACTATGCCCCAATGTATCAATTATTAGGGGTAGAATTTGACATTTTAGCCCTTTTATCTATTATTTTAGCTATTTTTCAACCGGTGATAGTGTTTATTTATAACAAGCTAAAAATGAAGGTATAATATTGCATAGAACAAAGGTTTGAATTAGAATAGATTATATATTATATAATTATAGAATAGATAGGAAAGGATTTTGCTATATGAATTTAACAAATTTAAATCCTAAGCAGAGGGAAGCGGTACAATGTACAGAAGGGCCCCTATTAATTATTGCTGGAGCAGGGTCAGGGAAAACTCGGGTTTTAACCCACCGTATTGCCTACATTTTAAGCCAGGGTTTGGCTAAACCTTGGGAAATATTGGCGATAACTTTTACTAACAAAGCGGCAGCAGAGATGTTAGAAAGGGTTGAAAATATGGTTTTTGGTGGGAAAGAAATGTGGATTTCCACCTTCCACTCTGCTTGTGTGAGAATACTTCGCCGTGAAGCTAACCACATAGGTTTTGACACTAACTTTAATATATATGACGGTTCAGATCAAACTAAATTGATTAAAGATTGTTTAAAGGAACTGAATATAGATGATAAAAAATTCCCACCTCGGAATTTTATTGGAGCAATTTCCAAAGCAAAAAATCTCTTGATTACTGCAGGGGATTATTCTCCTAAAGATTATTTTGAAACTTTAGTTTCAAAAGTGTACAAGCTTTATCAAAGGAAACTAAAGAATAATAATGCAATGGATTTTGATGATTTGATTATGGAAACGGTCAGACTTTTCCAGGAAAATCCTGAAATACTTCAAAAGTACCAACAAAGGTTTAAATATATCTTAGTAGATGAATATCAAGATACCAACCACAGCCAATATGTATTGATAAACTTATTAGCTGGATATCATAGGAACCTTTGTGTAGTAGGTGATGATGATCAGTCAATTTATCTTTTTAGAGGTGCCGATGTTACTAATATTTTAGATTTTGAAAAAGATTATCCAGAAGCTAAAGTGATTAAGTTAGAACAAAACTACCGTTCTACAGGTAATATTCTAGAGGCAGCTAATGATGTTATAAAGAAAAATAGTAGTAGAAAGAATAAAAGACTATGGACCGATAAACCAAAGGGAGAAAAGATAGTATTTTACCAGGCTGAAAACAGTGAAGCTGAGGGAAGGTTTATTGCCGAAGAAATAGAAAAATATGTAAAACAAGGTAGAAGCTATGGGGATATGGCAGTCCTTTATCGTACCAATGCCATGTCCAGGGTATTAGAAGAAAGTTTGTTAAAGAGCGGTATTCCTTATATTATTTATGGAGCTACAGAGTTTTACCAACGGAAAGAAATTAAGGATATTTTGGCCTACATGAAAATCCTAGTTAATTCCAATGATAACCTAAGTGTTGTTAGGGTAATTAATGTTCCTAAAAGGGGTATAGGTGATTCTACTGTAGATAAATTATTAAAATTTGCAGAAGAAAACAATCTTTCCCTTTATCAAGTTTTACAGTTCCATAGCGAAAAAATTGCCCCAAGAAGTAAGGGAAAAATCCAGGAATTTGTAGAACTTATCGAAACTTTAAAAAGGATGGCAGAGTATTTAACAGTTACTGAGTTATTAGATGAAGTTGTTAACCGTTCTGGTTATGGAGCCATGTTAAAGACAGAGAATACAGAAGAAGCCCGTTCCAGGCTAGAGAATATACAAGAATTAGCTACTGTTACCCAAGAATTTGATAATAATAAAGATGGTGGATTAGCTGAATTTATTCAAGAAATATCCTTAAATACCGATAATCAAAGGACAGAAGGAGAAAAAGATGTAGTTAAATTATTGACCCTCCACTCTGCTAAAGGTCTAGAATTTCCTATAGTCTTTATAGCAGGGATGGAAGAGAGGATATTTCCCCATATCCGCTCCTATGAAGAGCCTCGGGAAATGGAAGAGGAACGGAGATTGTGCTATGTGGGGATTACCAGGGCAATGGAAAAACTATATTTAACCTGTGCCCAGTATCGTACTTTGTATGGTCGAACTGATAGAAACCCCGTATCCCGATTTGTTGAGGATATAAATCCTGAACTTTTAGAAAATCGCAGCCCAGGAGGATTTAATGTCCGGGAATTATATACTAAAACCGTTAGCGAGAGGGATAATATTTATGCTAAACCGGTAAAACAAAATCTAGGGATTCCTTATGAAGTTGGAATGGTGGTAGAGCATAAAAAGTTTGGTCAGGGTATAATAATAAGCATACAACCTTTAGGTGATGATCAAGCACTTACCATAAACTTTGAACAAGGGGGAATAAAAAAACTGATGGCCAGTTTTGCTCCTTTAAAAGTGATGGAAAATTAGGGGGATTGTAATGGATAAAAATACAATGGATAAAAAAAGGATAGAAGAACTAAGGGAGTTATTGCATAAATATGATTACCATTACCATGTATTAGATCAACCATTAGTTGAAGATAGTACTTATGACCTTTTACTAAAAGAATTAAAAGAATTAGAGGATAAATATCCAGAATTTATAACTCCCGACTCCCCTACACAAAGAGTGGGGGGGCAGGTTTTACAAGGCTTTAAAACTGTTACCCATAAAACTCCTATGTTAAGTTTAAATAATGCCTTTAATGAAGGGGATTTAAAGGATTTTGCCAACAGAATCTATAAAACCTTAGGGGAAAAGGTTAAATTTGTATGTGAGCTAAAAATTGACGGTTTAGCAGTATCCTTGATCTACCAAGGGGGTATATTAGTTCAAGGGGCTACTAGGGGAGATGGTGAAACAGGGGAAGATATAACCCAAAATATCAAGGCTATTAAAGCCATTCCCTTAAAACTTCAAAGGCCGGTGGATTTAGAAGTTAGAGGAGAGGTATATATGCCTAAGAAATCCTTTGAACTTCTAAATAGGGAAAGGGGAGAAAAAGGGGAACCCTTATTTGCCAATCCTCGAAATGCAGCTGCGGGGACATTGCGACAATTAGACCCTAAAATTGTAGGGAGTAGAAACTTAGCTGCCTTTTTCTACGGGTTAGTAGAGGGTCCGGACTTAGGTGATAGTCATCTAGAAAATCTCCAAAAAATTAAAGAATTAGGACTCCCGATAAATCCATATATTGCAGTGTTTGATGAAATAGAAGAGGTTATAAAGTATTGCCAAAGGTGGCATGAAGAAAGAAATTCTTTACCTTATGAAATCGATGGTATTGTTGTCAAAGTTGATTCACTATCAAGACAGCAAAAGCTAGGCTTTACAGCTAAAAGCCCAAGGTGGGCTATCGCTTATAAATTTCCAGCTCAAAGGGCTATCTCAGTTGTGAAAGATATAGAACTTACAGTAGGTAGGACAGGGGCTATAACACCAACGGCAATTTTAGAACCTGTTCAGATTGCTGGTACTACAGTAAGTAGAGCTTCACTCCATAATAGCGATTATATAATAGAAAAAGATATCCGCATTGGCGATACTGTTGTTGTTCAAAAAGCTGGGGATATTATTCCAGAGATAGTGGAAGTATTAAAGGAAAAACGGTCAGGGGAAGAACAGCCTTTTATCATGCCCCAAAAATGTCCAGTATGTCAAAATGATGCAGTACGGTTGGATGGAGAAGCCGCTTATAGGTGTATTAACCCTAAATGTCCCGCCCAAATTAAAGAGTTAATCATTCATTATGCTTCTAGGGGAGCTATGGATATCGAAGGATTAGGACCTTCCATTGTAGAGCAACTGTATGAAACTGGACTAATAAAAGACGTAGCAGATCTCTACCATTTAAAAGTAGAGGACTTGGTGAATTTAGAGAGATTTGCCCAAAAATCTGCCCAAAATTTAATAAAAGCTATTGCCAAATCAAAGGAACAACCGTTAAATAGGCTATTGTTTGGCTTAGGAATTCGTTTTGTAGGTCAAAAGGCGGCAAAATTATTGGCTAAAGAATTTAAAGAATTAGATCTTTTAATGAATGCAGATTATAATAGATTGATAGAGATACCGGAGATTGGTGATAAAATAGCTAATAGTATTGTGGAGTATTTCTCCAACCCCGATGCTTTACAATTGATTGAACGTCTGAAAAAGGCAGGGGTTAATATGAAAGAAGAAGGGGCCAAAACTCCCAAGGATAGTATTTTAGCTGGCAAGACAGTCGTACTTACAGGAACTTTAGAACATTTTTCTAGAAAAGAGGCTCAAGAAGCTGTTGAATCTTTAGGGGGTAAAGTTGCTGGAAGTGTCAGCAAAAAAACTGATTTAGTAATTTGTGGGGAAAATGCTGGTAGTAAATTAGAAAAAGCAAAGGAATTAGGTATTCCAGTAAAAGATGAGCAATTTCTTTTAGAAATAATAAAAGAATTTAAATAACAGTTTTTTAAAAGGCTGTCCTACATATTTTCTTATCTTTAGGATATACTACCGTCAATTTCTAACAAATATCATGAAGGGATTGGTAGTATATGCCTAAGAAAATTATTTTAAAACATTTGTGGGAAAGTATTCTAATAGGGATTGTTTCATCTATGATTGTGACAGCCTTTTTTATGCCATATTACGATATCCATCATAGGGTAAAAAAACATGTTAATGAAGTTCTAACTGCTTTTAATCCTCTAGAAGAAGTAGTTTGGGAAGTGCAGTTACAGGATTCAAATACAAGATTGATTTTATTTGATGATATCAGGAAAATGACAGGTACTATTTTTAGCCCAACCCTTTTATTTAGTAAAGATAAGAATCAAGAAGGAACAATGTTTTTTACCAGCTTTGATTTTTTTATGAAAAACAGTTATGTTGTAGGGGAACAAGTTGAAATTATGGGGCTTAATGGGTTATTTGCAGGTTTTTATTACTCAGAACATCCTTATGGGGAAGACTTTTTAGTTATAGTTAGTGATAAACTAGAAAAATTGGATTATCAAGGTGAAATGAAAAATTTTAAATTAGGAGAAAGTTATAAATATCCTTTACTTCCTAGGGGATTTAGGGGTTTAAGGTTATTATACTTTTTGCTTTTTTGCGGGATATTGTATTTTATCTATGGATTGTTATCAATAGTTTTAGATACAACTTATGATTATTTAAAAGAGAATTTGATGCGGTTATCTATTGTATCTTGTACAATTATCATTTCTTTAACAACTTATGGCTTTTTTATCAATACCTATAGTTTTTATACAATTATTACAGCATGTATATTAGCTATAACTGCTAATTTAATGATGGTTTTGCCTCTTTTACTTTTTTGGTTAGGGAAAATATTTCTTAGAAGGTATAACCTTTAAAGTAAATTATAATACTAAAAAAAGTAAAGGAGGTTAAAGAAATGGATATTCAAAAGGCTTTAGACAAAATTCCAGGTCCAGTAGGTATTTTAGGTGCCATCGATGGGGATAATCATCGGATAATTACAGTTTCTTGGTTTACTCAAGTATCTAAAAATCCCCCTCAACTGTTAGTGTGTGTATCACCCCAAAGCTCTGTCCACCCAATAATAAACAAAAGTAAAGAATTTGTCCTTACCATTTTATCTAAGGATATGGAGGAAGTGGCTAGAATTTGTGGACATACTTCAGAAAATGTTAGTGATAAACTAGATACTGCTAAATTAACTACTAAAACTAGTAAAAAAGTTAAAGTAGCTTCCATTAATGAAGGAATATTCAATTTAGAATGTCAGGTAACAGGTGAGTTTACTGGAGGAGATCACACTATTTTTGTAGGAGAAGTCCTTTATGTAGATGAAATAAAAGAAGAAAAACCTTTAATTTTTTATAATAGGGATTTAGTTACAGTAGATTATTCCCTATCGAAGTAAACCTATTGGTGTGATTTATTGTATGATAAATCACACCATTTTATTTTTGCTTAGGAAAGTATAGATTGCTAGGTATGTGGATAAATGTTATTATGTAGTGGGGTGAGTTGTTTATGGCTACGGGAATAATAAAACAAATATTTGAAGATAAATGGGGAGAGTTTAAAGAAAAATACCCAATTAGGCCAACAGTATTGTCAGAAGTAAAAAAGATGCTAACTTGTAAAGATATGAGTGAAGGATATAGCAAATTTTGTTGTCCGACATGTAATGAAGTCAGATATGTAGGCTTTACCTGTAAGAGTCGCTTCTGTACATCTTGTGGTCGGAAAGCAACAGAACAGTGGGTAGAAAAATTAAGCA
>NZ_FOIF01000056.1 GCF_900111575.1 Anaerobranca gottschalkii DSM 13577
GTTATATTGTTTGAATAGTCTTTAAGCCAAGCATATTTTTCTTGTTTCTTTAACTCTGTTAATCTTTTTCTAAGTTCTCTATCATTTAAAAACTTACCACCGTTATTATAATTCTCTTGTTCTGTAGCTAAAGCCCAATTATATGCCCATCTTGCAACCCCTGCACATTCCTTTAGTTTAGTTTTTTGTTTATTGTTAGGTAAAATCATAACTTTATAGGTTTTAATCATTAGATTTATCACCCCCTAACAATTTCCTCATTTATAAAATTGTTATAGATATTTAGATTATTTTATAAATATAGTTTAACTGTTAAAAGCCTTCTTTCCCCTATTATCTAACTTATTATATTTTATGTTTTATGCCTAAATTTGTTGAATCTTAGCGGTAGTAATATTATAGGTGAAAATTGTTAAAATATCCAGCTATAACCTAGATTTTAAGCTGATTTTACATCTTTCTCATCATCTTTTTGAATATAGGCATTTTTCCTTTTCAAGTAAGGGTACAAGGAAAGGGATATAATTATGGTCACTATCCCTGTAGCTTGGGCTACCGTTAGTAAATTAAATACTTTCGGATTTTCCCTGAAAAACTCAATAAAAAATCTACCTACACTGTAAAAAATCAAATAGTAAAGAAAACTTTCCCCTGCAAATCGCCGCCTTTTCCTATACCATAGAGCAAAGAAAAATAATCCTAAGCCCAAAATAGCTGAATATAACATAGTAGGATGATATTTCTGCCCATCTAAATAGGGAAAAGGAATTCCTAAAAAACTTTCAGTAGGAATACCATAGCAACAGCCATTTAAAAAACAACCTATGCGGCCAAAAAAATACCCCAAAGGAACAAATAACCCTGCTAAGTCAGCAATTTCCCAGATTCTCCACTTTCTATAATATATTAAACCAATTACTGCTAAAGCCCCTCCTATTAAACCACCAAAAAATACTAATCCCCCTTCTCTGATGTTAAATATTTGCCAGGGATTTTGTAAGTAATATTCAAAGTTATAGGCTAAAATATAGTAAATCCTTGAACCAACTACTCCTCCAACCACTGCCACAACAACTAAGTCGATAATATTATCTGAAGTTAACCCTATATCCTTTGCAACTTTCCCTGCTAAATATATTATTAACAATACCCCTAAAGCAATCATTGCACCATAACTATAAATGGTTATATTTCCTATTTCTAGCAGGACCCTATACATAAATTACCCCTCCTAAAATTTATATTTTTCAAAATAAATAGTATTTTTTCCTAGATGGGAACAAACCTTCGGTTATCCACATTACCCACAGGATTATCCACACTGCCACTGTCTAAAATACAAGGTTTTTGTCGTTTTTATCCACATTATCCACAACTGTTGTGGAAATAGGGTTAAATTTTTATCCACATTTGAAATTTGTGGAAGTTTAAGACCTTTTATACTTATCCACATTATCCACAGAAATAGTTAATATTTATTGTGAATAACTATTCAGTGGCATAGAGGCATAAGCATTTAGGTCTAAGTCCCCAATTCTTCCAGCTTTATATAGGTAATAAGCAGCACAACCTATCATCGCTGCATTATCGGTACATAGGGAATGGGAAGGTATTGATAAATTAAAGCCTTCCTTTGAACAAGCATCCTCAAAAGCCTTCCTTAAACCACTATTAGCCGATACCCCGCCGGCTACTATTATTTCTTTAACCCCTTTTTCTTTAGCACATTCTATTGTTTTATCTACAAGGACATCAACTACAGATTTTTGAAAAGATGCACATACATCTTCAATCTTTATAGTCTCTCCCCTTTGCTTAGAATTATGCAAGTAGTTTAATACCGCTGATTTTAACCCACTAAAACTAAAATCAAAACTGTTTTTTTCTAGATAGGCTTTAGGAAAACTTATGCTTAAGGGATTTCCTTTAGCCGCTAATTTATCTACTAAAGGTCCTCCAGGATAACCTAGTCCTAAAGCTCTAGCTATTTTATCAAAGGCTTCTCCCGCTGCATCATCTCTGGTTTGCCCCATTATCTTAAAATCTAAATGCTTTTCCATATAAATTAAGTCAGTATGTCCGCCAGAAACAATTAAGGCAACCAAGGGAAACTTAACTTCATTTTCTAAAAAGTTGGCATAAATATGCCCTGCTAAATGATTAACGGGAATTAGTGGCTTATTTATACTATAAGCTAAAGATTTAGCTAAAGATAACCCTACCAATAAAGCTCCAATTAAACCTGGGCCATTGGTGACAGCTACTGCAGTAATATCATCTAGTGTACACCCAGCCTCTTTCAATCCTTCATCTATTAAAGGTAATAAGCCTTCTAAATGATGCCTTGAAGCAACTTCTGGCACTACTCCACCAAAAACCTTATGGATATCTATTTGAGATAATACTTTATTGGCCAGTATTTTTTTACCATCTTCAACTATAGCAACTGCCGTTTCATCACAGGAAGTTTCTATCGCTAATATTTTACACTTTTCCAAAGCTCTAACCTCCAAATTATATTTTTAACCACATTATTACTGCATCTTCGTTATTATCGGTGTAATAGCCTTTCCTAATACCATATTCTATGAATCCAAGGTTTTTATAAAGGTTTTGGGCAGAAATGTTTGAGACCCTAACTTCCAAAGTTATGCCACTAACCCCTTTGAGTTTTACAGTATCTTTTAAAATTTTTATTAAACTTTTCCCTATTCCTTGTCTTCTATACAAGGGATGTACTGCCACATTGGTAATATGACATTCATCTATTATTATCCAGCTTCCTATGTAGCCTACAACTTTTCCATTATCTAATGCTACTAAATAAAAGGCAAAATGATTTTTCAGTTCTTGATAAAAGGCCTCTTTTGACCAAGGAGTAGTGAAGGATAATTTCTCGATCTCTAAAATGCCCGGTATATGACTTTCTTCCATAGGAACTACTAAGTACATTTAGTTACACCCCTTTAATAAGTTCCGCTCTGCTTCTGATAATCTTATATATTCTGGTTTTAAGTTATCCGGGGTGTTTCCACCTTCCCTTTTAAATTTCTCTATGGCTAATATCCCCACAGTTTTTCCTTGGGGAATAGAGTTATATTCAGGGACAAATATAGCTTGATTCTTTAGTACTTCCTCTATTTTTTCTTTGAAAACTGGTACACCATCTCCAGTAAAAACATAAGGCTGGGGTAAGGTTACTAGTTTTTCTAAGAGCTCTTCTAATTTAAGGACACTGTCCTCTAATAACCTCTGGTATTTATTTTTTTCTCCTTTAAAAATAGCGGTATAAACCCCATTTCTCCTGGCATTTAAAATAGGTACAACTAAGCCGTTCGTGATATTTGTCGTATAGGCTAAAGCTTCGAGGGTTGATATACCAACTACCGGTATTTTTTTACCGTAGGCTAGTCCTTGGGCAGTGGCAATACCAATTCTAAGGCCAGTAAAAGAACCGGGGCCTACTGCCACCCCTATTAGATCTATTTGATCTAAAGTTACATCGGTAACTTTTAACAACATGTCCACAGCCGGGAGTAATTTTTGAGAGTGGGTAACTTGGGTATTTAAAACCACCTCTCCTAAGACTTCTCTATCCTTAACCAGGGCTACAGAACAAGTTCTAGTAGATGTTTCTAAACTTAATGCTAACATTATAAACTCAGCTCCTTATATAAACCTTGACCTTTGGGGGTATCTTCAATATGGATTATTCTAGTATTTTCTCCCGTTTTTAGCAGGGAGATTTTTATGTAATCAAAGCCATCTTCTGCTAACATTTTCTCCACCATGGAACCCCATTCCATGACCAAGACCCCTTGATAAAGAAAATCTTCAAAACCTAAATCATAAAGTTCCTCCGGATCCTTTAAACGATATAAATCAAAGTGATAAAGGGGAATTTTTCCCCTGTATTCCATGACATAAGTAAAGGTAGGGCTTTTTACATAATCATTTATACCCATACCCTGTGCTATCCCTTGGGTAAAGGTGGTTTTCCCAGCCCCTAAATCTCCTTCTAAAATTAAAATATCTCCACTTTTTAATAAAGCTCCTATTTTTTTACCTAGTTCCATCGTTTCTGCTTTGCTATTAGTCTTGAATTCCATAGTACATTCCTCACTTTATCCATTTAAATTCTACCTAAATTATATATTTTACAAGAAAATATTTCAAATGTTAATTCATCATCTAAAACTTTAGCATATGATGAATAAAGATAATTCCTTCAAGGAGGGTGAAAATTATGTTTAGACAGTTAAAAAGAACTAGGGACTGGTTTTATAAGGTTTTTAATTACCCTAAAGTTGAGTATATTCCCATCTCTTTTCAAAAAATCCACGAAATCCCTATAAATAATACCTCGACTAATAACTTCAGCAGGATTAACGTTTATAAGAGTTTAAATGAAATCCCATTTAACATTCCACCTACAACTACATTTAAACCAGGCCTTTTTTTAACCCTTAGTCATAATCAAGTTGTTAAAATTAAATTTAGGGGTAGGGTTTGCACTGTAGTTGCAGACCCTAACCCCCAAAAACTTGAAATTTTATGGATAAATTCCCGTTACTTTCCCCCAAATACCACTATCCATTTTACAGTAGTTTCTAAAACAGGGGTACGGATAACATGGACTAATTTCCACTATTTTAACCCTCTATAATCTCCACATTTGCTCTGGGTACTGTAACTTTACCTCCCGAATCTAAGCTAACCTCTAATACCCTGACCTTTGCCTCTGTATCTATAGTGGTAAGCTGAATGGGAAGTCCCGTTACAGTACCTAGTTTTCCAAAATAAGGAGTGCGGATGATTCTAACCCTTGTTCCGATGGTCAAACCTTTAGCTTCTTCCCTTTCCTTCATTTCTCCAAATTCTTTCGGTACAATTACTTCTGGTCTTAGTACACCGGCCCTAATTTGAGTGGCACCATTTATAGAAGCCATTTTACCTTCTAAACTTGCTAAAAGGTTAAAGGTTTTATCAGCCATAGGTATTTTACCAAAACCTTCGGTAATAATTAGGGTAATGTTTATATCTTCATGGCCAGTTATAGCCACCCCAATTTCATAACCTAAGAATCGGTGTAAATCACTATCTAATATTCCCCCTGATATAACCCCAATTACTCCTAAACTTTCCGCTTTTTTAAGGGCTGCTCCTGTTACCAAAGCTCCTCCAACTAAAATTTTACCTTTATCCCCTTCTCCTATCATCTTATCTGTTAAGATATCTGTAGGTTTACTAACAGCCATTTTTAATTGACCGTAGTTCTCTCCACCTACTCCAAATATACCTTGGACAAAGGCAGCTGGAGTTTCGACGATTACTCCTTCATCGGATAATATATCTACTACTGTACCTTGAATATATCCTGTAACTTCAACAGGTATAGCAGGTTCTCTGATTGTCACTTGACCTGTTACATCTGAGATATGTTCTACAACTCCTTCTACCGGTGATCGGCATTCCCCTTTGAATAAGCCAAACAATGCCCGATATTTAGCTATTAAACTGTTGACCTTTACATGATCACCTACTTTAACAACCATTGTTTCTGGTAAATCTTCCGGTTCAATATTGAGGAGATTAGCCACGTTAATAACATGGGGGCGACCTGGAACATTGGTTTTCGCTACTATTGTATTAGGAGTCACCCTTTCCCCTTTTTTAACTAAAACTTCCCCTTTTAAAGGTAGTCTCCTGACCTTTTGTACCTTTGTCATTTCTGTTACCATTAAACCTGGGGTATAGGCATCACTCATTTTTAAGACCTCCCCTCTTTTAGCCCACACTTATCATGGGATATAAATTAACCTGTTTAAACCAAGTCAGTAATTGTTTAGCCCTTTGTTTAGGATCAGAAGCAATAGTTAATGGCCTTCCTCTACAATCTAAGAAAATTCCACATACCCCACCCTTTAATTCCCTTTTAAGGGTCTTACCTTTACCATTACCTACATCTATACCTGCTGCTGGATGGATTTCTACCTCTAGTTTATCTTTACAAGGAATTAGTTTTATACTACCACCTTCCACTACTTCCTCCACTAACTTACCATTGATACTATATCTAATTTTTAAGGCTGGAGAACCTATTTTAATATTTCCTGTTGCCCCTACACAAGTACCAAGATGGATTAGGCAATCCCTTTCAAAAACTTCAGTGGCAGCTTTAGGATGAACCGTTGATAATACCCCTAGTTGAGGCATCATAAAAATACTGTCTACAGCTAATCGGGTTATCCCTTCAGGTCCAAATGCATCCATCATCATTAAAGCACTTTGAACTCTCCGGGGTGCATGGGAGAGGGCCCCACCACTACCAATTAGCATATCTAATTCGTTCATTTTAATAATGGTTTCTTCCCCTGTAGTTTGTTGGAAGGCATCCCCTATACTTCGTTGTCTTTGGACACCCCTCAAACCTACTGCTAAGGTTTTATGATGTTCAAAGGCCAATCTTAATGCTTCCCTTGCTATCCCTTGTTCCACAATTAAATCTTCTAAAGTATGGGGAATGGTAGTAGGTCTAATCATTTTATTTCGGATTCGGTTTTTTATTTCATAAGGGTCAATATCAAAGGGTATCCATCTCATAATATTTTCTATCCCTGTTTCCACCAAAACGTTGCAAATACTATAGCTCATTCCTAAGTTAGCACTAACAGTTCTGTTGAAGGTTTTATCGAACATGGAAAATACGTCGGTAGTTGCACCCCCAATATCAACTCCAATGACGTTGATATCATTTTCTTCTGCTACTGTTTGAATTATTTTACCTACCGCCCCCGGTGTTGGCATTATTGGTGCATGGGTCCATCCCTTTAATTTTTTATAGCCTGGGGCTTGGGCCATTACATGTTCCATAAATAAGTTATGTATCTCTTCCCTAGCAGGGCCTAAAACTTCTTTTTCTAATACTGGTCTGATATTAGGAACAAATCTCAAGTCTACTTTCTCATTTAGTAGCCCTTTAACTTCTTCCCTAGCATCTTTATTTCCACAGTAAATAATAGGTAAATTGTAACCACTTCCCAATCTAGGCTTAGGATCCGCAGCCGCTAAAATTTCTGCTATTTCCACAACATGGGATTTTGTCCCTCCATCTATCCCACCAGCTACTAAAACCATATCTGGCCTAAGTTGACGGATCCGTTCAATTTTTTGATATACTAGCCTGCCATCATCTACTGCGATTGTATCCATAACAATAGCTCCTGCTCCTAAAGCAGCCCTTTGGGCACTTTCAGCTGTCATTTTTTTTACGACACCAGCTACCATCATTTGCAATCCTCCACCGGCACTACTGGTGGCTAAAAATAAATCTACCCCTTTATCCCCTTGAGAAGGTGTGATTATCCCAATTTCATCCATTATAACTTTTCCTGCCAGTTCTTCAACTTCCCTAACAGCATTTCTAACACCCTTTGTTACATCTTCAAAGGGTTTTTCCACCGTTGTTGGGGCTTCTCCCCTCACCTTTAACCTATAAGTATCACCTTCTAATTCAATCAATATTGCCTTTGTAGTGGTACTTCCACAATCCACTGCTAGGATAGATTTCATAAATTCACCCCCTGAAAAAGAAAATTTGCTGGCCCGCCAAAGCGGGCCAATATTTATATTATAGGATTTGTAACCACTCACCTAATAGGAAGTAAATTCTTCCGATCAAGAGTGAAATCCTTGCCATTACTGTATTACCAAAGGCAGCTCCAAAGGCTATCATCATTGTCCATTTACCTATTACAGAACCGTATTTTAATACCCCTTTTTGCTCAGCTGAGAAGAAGAAATACATCAAGGTTCCGATAACTCCAAGGACTAATAGTAAACTGTCAATAGCAAATAGTCTGATCTCTCCCCAAAGAGGAGTTTTCATTGTTGCAATAATTTGGTTCATAAAAGATGCTCCTATTACCCCTCTGATTGCCAGAGCACTACCAATACCGATAATAAACCCTAATGGAATTCTACTTACCCATTTAATATTATCGATAAAGCGGGTGTAGAGGAGTACTCCTAAAATCATTGGAATAATTAACATAAGTTTTCTACTATCACCATCAGCTGGATTGAAGGCAGGGTTCCAAGCATTAGTTCTGATTGTGTCAAATCCCCAGAACAAACCGATACCAGCAGCTGTACCTACAAATATATGTTCAACTGTACGATATACAGGATTTTCTTTATATAAAAAGCTTAGTATTGCCAAAGTACCTAAAGCCGCTATCCAAATTCCTAAAGTTTCCATGGATTCACCTCCTTTTAATTTAACTTGTTATTTCTTTTTCTTCTTAGTTGCTACATAGGCGATATTACCAATTAGTATAAAGGCGATTATAGTAAAGTGGGCAACTGATTGGGCATCCATACCACCTAAACCTAAACCTGGTCTGTTAATAAGAGTTTCGTATTGGGCAGCACCTGCTAAACCACTTAGCATTGATTTTAAGTCTCCAGATTGAAGGTATGGTGTCATTCCAGGAGCAGATACGGCAGTAACTCCCGTCATGATAGGAACATTAAATCGTGCCCCAATTTGTTCAATATAAGTTCTAGTACCAGGATCACCGGCTGACAAGCTGATGATTAAATCAATATCTTCAATTGTTTTAACATTTTGCATTAAAGGAATTGAACTTACCCTAGTTCTAGTAACATCCTCTGGGAATGTTTGATGAATATCCCTAGCTAATGCATTTAACATTACCCCTCCACCGGGTTTAAATCCTAAGTTTACATAGTCTTTTCCGTATTCTTTGTCACTGGCAACGGCATTAAATGTTCTGTCAGCAAAGGTTGGTCCAGCATACCATGTTGCCACTGCAATAATTTTATGACCTTTATTTAATGCATGCCTTGTAATAGCCTGGGCCTGTGGATATAGCTCAGGGGCAGAGGCTGCATCAAAGTCATAGGATATTAGAATTACTGATCCTTTAGGTAACTTTTCTATAATATCGTAAAAGTCTTGGGTAGCTTGACTTATTTTAACTTCAATACCTAATGGGAACAGTAAAGGTATAATAATGGCAGCTAATAAAACTGCATAAATAATCTTTCTATCAATTCGTTGCAGTTTTTCTAACCATTTCATCTCTTTTCACCTCCTCTATTTTATTGGCCTCCAAAGTATGACCTATCGATACCAAAGATAATCCGTAATGATGTTACAATAGCACCTAAAGAAGCACCGATCATAATACCCCTCATGCCTGCGGTATTAAATACTCCCATTATCCAACCAGAGTATTTAGAAAATCCTCCCCAAATTGCTTGACCTAAAGTTGTATTACCGATCATTACTATTGTTGCTGCTATCAATAAAACTGTAGCTTCTGGTGTTCTGATTCTGAAGGCCCTGTAAGAAGCTGAAGCAAGATAAAAGGCTAGTAATGCAAACATGGTTCCATTTATAGGAACAAATAAATTGTCAAAGAAGAATTCGTAAACTGAACTTTGTTGACCCCAACCTATACCGCTTACCCCTACTATTAACATACAAGCTAGTAATAAAACACTATTATACCAACCGTCCGCTTTTTTAATAATTTTTTGTAAGTGGATTCTAATTAAGTTGGCAGCTCCTAATCCTAGAGCAAATGCAGCGATTACCACAGCCCAAGTTTCAAACTCACCAACTACTCCAGAGATTACTGGAATTTTAATAAAGTAATCAATTAAGAATAATATCCCAGCTAAAAAGGTAACTACTATAGGAACCTCACGACGCAAATTCTTCACCTCCCTTTAAATTAATTCCCGATTACATAGAATATTTACTGATAAAGTCAGTAATTACAGTCCAGTCGAAAGTGGTGGTAATAGTACCAATAACTATTAAAATAATAGCTATTAGTTTACCGATGTCTTGAACAGCTATACTACCTAGTTGTAATGGATCTTGAGATAGATAAGCACCTGCTGCGAACAACTCTTCACCTATTAAGGTATAGTCACAGGCAGCGATAAAGAATGGTAATTGGTGGGTATTGGCTGTACCGGCAATTTGGATGGCTCCAGCGGCAAATCCACCTTCTGCAAAGATTAGAGATTCAGCCCAGAAAGCTCCCATCATGATGTTAGTGGCCACTTTTTCCCTGTTCATGATACCTAAACAACCAGCTGCATAAGCAAATTGCTCATCAGACAAGAATCTAATGTTATTGGGATTGTAAGCATCAGGTTTACCTTCTGCCAAGTAACTTTGTTTTACGATTTCTTCAGAAATAGGTAAAATTTCTGGAATCCTAATTGTTACTATCAATGGTGTATCATATTTGGCAGTTAATCTAGAAACATAACCTAATACTGATAATCCCGCTAGGGTTTGAGCAGCAGTTTGTTCTCCTAAACTGGAAATACCAGGGGAGAAGTGAACTGGTCTACCCATTTCAGTGGCTCTACCTACTGCCTCATCAACGGCTTCAAGACCATTGATTTTCCTTACAAAGGGCTTCTTACCTCCTTTTGCAGATTTAATGATTAGGATCATAGCTACTGACATAATGATAGTAAAGATAAAGAGAATTAAACGGTTCATAACTAAGAAGTCAGACATTAAATTTCACCTCCTCAAAGGATTTATTTATATTCTTCAATTCGGGCAATGAGTCTTTCAACCTCACGCCGATCTTGAAGAAGATTGGCTAAGTCTTCCATTCTTTTTTCACCTAGTATCCAGTCAAGACCTGGGGCTAAAAAGCTGATAAAGGCACTGGCAACTCCAGCTAAAGGCTTATGAATTTCCAAATATAGTACGGCAGGTACTTGTAATTCCTTTTTTGCTATCCAGGCAGCTATTCTTTCTATTAGTTCATCATTTCTGTTGCTACTTTGGGGAGCTCTTATTTCCATAAACTGACCTCCTCAATACTTTTAGTAAAAATATATTAGAAAGATTTTTATTTATTCCATAAAATTAATAAAAAAAATGAACCCAATATGGGTTCAACAGACTGAACACAAACTATAGACAAAGTCATCATCAGCTGTGGTAATTAAACAAAGAAACGATTAAGTCGAGGAGATAGATTTAAGAGCTGATTAGATAAAAGGAAGAAGGGGTGAGGAACAGGACGTTCCGAAAGCTCTATTGAGCCATGGATGGCGAATTAGAGCGGTACCCTTCTTCCTTTTAGATAGAAGCCTTAAATCTCGACGCAAAACTTTGTTAGAATGTTTAATTACCACAGCCTTTAAAAAAATGACTTTATCTACAAACTGATGAACCCTAATAAGGGTTCAAACAGTTCAGGATAACTTTCCTTAAATTTTATTCTGGATTAACTACTCCACTCATTCTG